>NZ_JAMYOM010000013.1:0-191727 GCF_040319805.1 Mesorhizobium sp. M0848
CTTGTTTTTTTTTTATACAACGCCGGAAAAAACTACGCCCGCGCGGTCCAACCGGGGGACCGGGGGGGCCGGCGGCGCCTCTACCCCCGGGCTGCCAACGCCCACTTCAACCTTCAGGGGTTACCAGAAACCGATGAACCTGTTTCGTACGATTGGTTTGACGCTGTTGTTCCTGCTGGCGACGCTGTCGTCTTCGGGCGCCGGCCAAGCCGATCTGCGCGGCATCATCGCCAAATTCGCCACGGCCAAGGGCTTTTCCGAGATCGGAGCCGTCGTCCACGAACTGGCTGCCGCCGGCGATCCGGCTGTAGAGCGGCCGCTTGCGGCACTTGCCGACGGCAACCTGTATGTCCGCAAGGCTGATTCCCTGGTGTTTGTCGGCAAGGAAGCGGGCGAAAGCGTCCAGCTTTCCGACCCGTTGAGCGGCGAGGCATCGGGCGAGGCGGCCAAGGACGGCATCACCAAGGTCAAGGTCAACAACACGCTGCGTCGCGTCATCCGAGATGCGTTGGGCACGCTGACGCTTGGCGCCAAGGATCCGGCCGTGCGCATTGCCGCCGCCGACACCATGTTCAAGACGCCCGACGCCGCAAACATCGGACCGCTCGACACGGCAATCGCCAGTGAGAGCGTGGCAAGCGTCAAGGCGCTGCTCGAACAGGCTCGTGCCGCCTCCGTTCTGGTCTCCGACCGGCCTGAAGCCGACAAGCTCGCTGCCATCGCGCTGATCGGGGCGCGGGGCGACCGCGACGCGGTTTCGTTGCTCACGTCTGTCGAGGTGAATTCCACCGACGCGGTCAGGCAAGCGGCGACAGCCGCGATCGCCAACATCAATTCGACGCTGGCCTTCTGGGATGCCGGCCAGAACATCTGGTACGGCATTTCGCTGGGCTCGGTGCTGCTGCTGGCGGCAATCGGCCTTGCCATCACCTTCGGCGTCATGGGCGTCATCAACATGGCGCATGGCGAGATGGTCATGCTCGGCGCCTACACGACCTTCGTCGTCCAGCAGGTGATCCGCACCTCCTTTCCCGGCCTGTTCGACTGGTCGCTGGTCATTGCGCTGCCGCTGGCTTTCCTCGTCGCGGCCCTAGTCGGCCTGATCATCGAGCGCGGCGTCATCCGTTTCCTCTATGGCCGGCCGCTTGAAACGCTGCTGGCGACATGGGGCGTCTCGCTGATCCTGCAACAGGCCGTGCGTTCGATCTTCGGGCCGACCAACCAGGAGGTGGGCAACCCCTCGTGGATGTCGGGCTCGTTCAATGTCGGACAGTTGGCGATCACCTGGAACCGCCTGTGGATCCTGGTTTTCGCGCTCGCTGTCTTCGGCATCCTGCTCTACGTGATGAAGCGCACGCCCTGGGGCCTGCAGATGCGCGCCGTCACCGCCAACCGGCGCATGGCCGCCTCGATGGGCATCAGGACGCCATGGGTAGACGCGCTGACTTTCGCGCTCGGCTCCGGCATTGCAGGCATTGCCGGTGTCGCGCTCAGCCAGATCGACAATGTCTCGCCCAATCTCGGTCGCGGCTACATCATCGACAGCTTCATGGTCGTCGTCTTCGGCGGTGTCGGCAATCTGTGGGGCACGCTGGTCGGCGCCTTCTCGCTTGGCATCGTCAACAAGTTTCTCGAGCCCTATGCGGGCGCGGTGCTCGGCAAGATCGTCGTGCTGGTGCTGATCATCCTGTTCATCCAGAAGCGCCCGCGCGGCCTGTTCGCGCTCAAGGGCAGGGCGGTGGAAGCATGATCACGGGACGCTTCTTTGCCGCCGGCGCGGACCGCCGCATCGCCATCACGATCTTCATCCTGCTGGCGGTGGCCGTCATCGTGCCGTTGCTCAACCTTGCGGTGTCTCCCACCAGCGCCTTCTACGTCCCATCCTACATCGTCGCGCTCACCGGCAAATATCTTTGTTATGCGCTGCTCGCCTTGGCGCTCGATCTTGTCTGGGGCTATTGCGGCATTCTCTCGCTCGGCCACGGCGCCTTCTTCGCGCTCGGCGGCTATGCGATGGGCATGTATCTGATGCGCCAGATCGGCTCGCGCGGCGTCTACGGCAACCCCATCTTGCCCGACTTCATGGTGTTCCTGAACTACAAGGAATTGCCGTGGTTCTGGTATGGCTTCGACCATTTCTGGTTCGCCGGCCTCATGGTGCTGGCGGTGCCTGGCCTGCTGGCTTTCGTCTTCGGCTGGTTCGCCTTCCGCAGCCGCGTCACCGGCGTTTATCTCTCGATCATCACACAGGCGATGACGTACGCGCTGCTGCTTGCCTTTTTTCGCAACGACATGGGGTTCGGCGGCAACAACGGCCTGACCGATTTCAAGGATATTCTGGGCTTCAACGTGCAGGCCGACGCGACGCGCTCGGCGCTGTTTGCCGCCAGCGCCGTGATGCTCGCGCTAGCCGTCTTCGTCACCTGGGCGATCGTCGGCTCCAAATACGGCAAGCTCTTGATGGCTGTGCGCGATGCCGAGAGCCGCACGCGCTTCCTCGGCTGGCGGGCGGAGAACGTAAAACTGTTCGCCTTCACCGTCTCGGCCGTCATGGCCGGCATAGCCGGCGCGCTCTACGTGCCGCAGGTCGGCATCATCAATCCGGGTGAATTCGAGCCGGCCAATTCGATCGAGGTCGTTGTGTGGGCCGCCGTCGGCGGGCGCGGCACCATTGTCGGACCGATCATCGGTGCGTTGCTGGTCAATGCCGGCAAATCCTGGTTCACCGGCGTGCTGCCGGAATTCTGGCTGTTTGCCTTGGGTGGGCTGTTCGTCGCCGTCACGCTCTTGCTGCCCAAGGGCATCATCGGCATGTGGGACAGCTGGCGCGGCAACGCCAGGGCGTTGCGGGCAGCTTCCGTCGCCGAGGAAGCCGGTAGCGACCCCGACGTCCCGCCGCCGGCGAAAATCGTTCGCAGCGAGGCGAGAAAGCCCGGCGACTGGTCCGCCAGCAACCCCGAGCCGCAGCCGGCGGAGTGAGCGACCATGTCAAAATCGAACACGATCCTTTATCTCGACGGCGTCTCGGTCTCCTTCGACGGCTTTCGCGCCATCAACAATCTGTCGCTGGTGCTCGACAAGGGCGAGATGCGCGCCATCATCGGCCCCAACGGCGCCGGCAAGACGACGATGATGGACATCGTCACCGGCAAGACGCGGCCCGACGAAGGCGACGTGTTCTTCGACGGCCAGGTCGATCTGACCAAGCATGATGAGGCCGAGATCGCCATGATGGGTATCGGCCGCAAGTTTCAGAAGCCGACCGTGTTCGAAAGCCACACGATCGAGGAAAACCTGATGCTGGCGCTGAAGGGGCCGCGCTCGATCTTTCCGGCGCTGTTCCATCGCCGCTCGGCCGCCGAGACGCGGCAGATCGATGATATCCTCGGCATCATCCGGCTTGGCGACAAGCGTGACGAACTGGCGGCCAATCTGAGCCATGGGCAAAAGCAGTGGCTCGAGATCGGCATGCTCTTGGCGCAGGACCCGAAACTGCTTCTGGTCGACGAACCGGTCGCCGGCATGACCGATGCCGAGACCGAGGAAACCGCGCGGCTGCTCAAGGATATTGCCCGCGACCATTCGGTCATCGTCGTCGAGCACGACATGCATTTCGTGCGCGAGCTCGGCGTCAAGGTCACCTGCCTGCATGAGGGCTCGGTGCTGAGTGAGGGCACACTCGATTTCGTGTCGGCCGACGAGCGTGTCGTCGAAGTCTATCTGGGGAGATGAGCATGGTTTGGCGGGTGCAGTTCCATCGCTTCGATCTGTCGTTTCTGCGGTTCTGGAAAAGGCGCTGACATGCTCGAAGTTTCTAATGCCACGCTGCACTACGGCGCCGCCCAGGCGCTGCGCGGCGTGTCGCTGAAGGCGGGCGCCGGCAAGATCACCTGCGTGCTCGGCCGCAACGGCGTCGGCAAGACCAGTTTGATGAGATCGATCGTCGGCCATCACCGGCTGACGAGCGGAAGCGTTGCCTTCGAGGGGAAGGCGCTCGACCGGAGCGCGGCGTATGACCGCGCCCGGTCGGGCATCGCATTCGTACCGCAGGGCAGGGAGGTCTTTCCGCTGCTCACCGTGCGGGAGAACCTGGAATCAGGCTTTGCGCCGCTGAAACGGGCCGACCGCAACATTCCTGCACATGTCTTCGAATTGTTCCCGGTGCTGAAGCAGATGCTCGGCCGTCGCGGTGGCGATCTTTCCGGCGGCCAGCAGCAGCAGCTCGCCATCGGCAGGGCATTGGTGATGCGGCCGAAGCTGCTGGTGCTCGACGAGCCGACCGAAGGCATCCAGCCGTCGATCATCAAGGACATCGGCCGCGCCATCCGCTACCTGCGCGACCAAGCCGGCATCGCCGTGCTTTTGGTCGAACAATATCTCGATTTCTGCCGCGAACTCGCCGACGAGGTCAACATCATGGACCGGGGCGTGATCGTCCATACCGGTCCGGCGGAAGATCTGGACCGTGCCGATGTCCGGAAGTTCCTGACGGTGTAGAATCGCCGCCGCACTTCAGTTGACGATCCGAAGTCCTTGCCAAGTCCAATATTTCTCCGGCCCTGCATCAGCGTCTCTGGTGCATCGGCAACTGCGTGCTAGTCTTTTCCTAGGCTTTTGTGAGTCGGCCGCTTCCGTACCAGTCTGGTTTATCGCAGATCGAGGCCGCGGCTATCACCGGCAAGTCTCACGCAAGCAAGGCTTCCTAGCTTCTCTCCTGCGATCTTTGTCGTTCAACGCGTTTGGGCACACAGGCTAAGGGACAGCCATGGAACGTTACGTCGAGGACTACCAGAAGCGGCGGCTTACCGAGCGCGTCGATATCATCACTGCCATCAACATCTTGAAGTCCCAAGGCTACGGCCATGACGACCTGATCGAGGAGATCACCAAGGTCTTCTATGTCGACCTGGATGCATTCAATGAAATCGTGATGGCGGCGTAGAGCAATTCTGGGAAAGTGCGAAGCGCTTTCCCTGGATAATTGCATCAGGGTTAGAGCAGCTCGCCGTTTCCTTGAAACGGTGAAATGCTCTGGAAGTCGCACCGCTCATCGTGATCGTGGCTGCCACAGATGCGCGATCAGCCTGCGCGCCTGAACGGAGAGGCGGTGACGCGGTTGCGGCCACCGCGCTTGGCGTCGTAGAGCGCCTTGTCGGCGGTATTGAGCACCTTGTCGAAGCCGAGACCTTCCTTGGTGCCGAAAGCAAATCCGGCACTGACCGTGCATATCAGCGAGCCTGTCTCGGTTTCGATGCGGTGCGCGGCAAAAGCTGTCCGTATGGCCTCGGCGGTGGCCTCCACCGTTTCGGGCAAGGTCCGCTTCAGCACCAGCGCGAATTCTTCGCCGCCCATACGCGCGGCGACGTCGGCCGGGCGGAGATTGCCGGCGAGTTCCCGTGCAAATACCTTCAGCACCTCATCGCCGGCGGCGTGGCCGAATTCGTCGTTGACGGCCTTGAAGTTGTCGAGATCGAAGACGACCACCGCCGTGAAGGCGCCGACCGGCGCATCGCCGTGCAGGTCGAACAGGGCGCGGCGGTTGAGCAGGCCGGTCAGCGGGTCGGTCAGGGCATTGTGGCGGTGATGCCGGGCCAGACGTCCCTGGTTCAGGGCCAGGGAAAGCGCCCCGATCCCGGTCATGCTGGCGATGACGATGATGAGGCTCAGTTCCTCGGCCCAGTTGCTTGGCGCATGTCCAAGGACCAGCTTTCCATCCAAGGCTAGAACCATGGCGCAGAGAGCGAAGGATGCGGCCGTGGCGGAATAGAGCGCGGTGATACCGATCGTCAGGGCAGGAGCTTCGTCGCGGCCTTTCCAGTATTCGACCGCCGTTGCGAACAGAAGCAAGGCGGCGAAGGCATTTTCGAACATGAAGCCCAGCCCGTCATAGCCTAGAGCCATCGGAGGCAACGTCACGGCCAGCGAAATGGCGCTGCCAAGCACCGTTCGCGGCACTGGCGAGCCGCCGGTTCTGAACTGGTAGGCCGCGCCCAGCATTGTCGAGAAACCGAGCAGGAGGAAAGCCAGCGTGGCGATGCCGAGCAGGCGCCCGGGCATATCGATATAGGCGTCATAGACAAAAATATCGCCGACCACGAACACCAGACTGATCGCCCATGTCAGCAGGAATTTCTCCGAGCGAGCGGTCAGCCACATGCCAAACAATGTCAGGCTCAGGCAGGCAGCGGAAAAACCGACAGCCAGCAGAAGTGAAGTGTAGTCGAGCGACATGCCCCTCGTCCTTGCCCGCGGCGGCCCAAATCTGCGACTGGTTCGGCTGGATTCATGCAGCAAGGAGGTATCGATAAGGTTACGACGGTAGCGAAGATGCCATGATTCCGCTGCGTCAGGGCACCGGCTGACCCTGGTCCACTCGCTTCATCAGTGCCATGGCGCCGAACGGCGCGCGCACCTTGCCCTCGGTGATGAAGTAGACGAACACGTCGCGCGGCTTGACCGGCGCATCGGTGGCGGGGTCGGCGCGCCGCAGGTCGGCCGGCTGCTTGCCTTGCGCCCAAATCTTTACCCGCGCGGCCCATTCATCGAGGCCTTTCGGCGTGTAGCAGTCGGGATTGTCATCGCTGCCGGTCTGCAGCCGGGCGTAGACGAAATCACCGGTGACATCGGCGATGTCGGGATATTTGGCATGGTCGGCGTAAACGATCGCGGCCTTATATTTTCGGGCAAGTGCTGCGAATTCCGGCACGACAAAACTGTCGTTGCGGACTTCGAGCGCATGGCGCAGCCCAACGCCGTCCTGCTTTTCCGGCAGCAGTTTCAAAAAGGCTTCGAAATCGTCCGGATCGAATTTCTTGGTCGGCGCGAACTGCCACAGGATCGGCCCGAGCTTTTCACCGAGCGCGGCAACACCCGAGCCGAGGAAGCGCATCATCGATTCGCCGGCCTCGCCGAGCACGCGCCGGTTGGTGACGAAGCGGTTGCCCTTTAGCGAGTACACGAAACCGTCCGGCGCCTCGTTGGCCCATTTAACGAAGGTCGGCTCCTTGAAGCTGGAATAGTAAGTGCCGTTGACCTCGATGCTCGGCACCTGGCGAGTGGCGTAGTTCAGCTGCTTGGCCTTGGGAAGCTTGTCGGGATAGAAGGACGTATCCCAGGGCTCGAAGGTCCAGCCGCCCATGCCGGCGCGGATTGTTCCCGATGTGCTCATTGTCATCCTCCCAGTGCTGAAAAAATCAGGCCGCGGTGGTCTCATCGACGACTTTTGCCATGTCAACGAGCACCCATCCCGGCCGGTAGGGATTGGGCCGGCGACACGTTTCGTGGAAACCGTAGGCCAGATAGAGCGCGATGTTCCGCTCCATCCTGGCGTTGGTGTAAAGCCGCACCTCGGGCAAGCGCCACAGCCGCGTCTGTTCGTCCGCGTGTTTGAGCAACGCAATACCGAAGCCTTTGCCCTGAAAGTCAGGAGAGACCGCGACGGAGAAGATCATCGCGTGATCGTCGTGCCGTTCCAGTGTGAGTACTCCGGCAATTTCGCTGCCGCTTTCCAACACCCACACCTCGCCGCGCGCGATGCGCGGCGTATAGTCTTCGGTGACTGGGATCGGCGGTGCGCCTAACAGTGCAGTGTAAGGCGCATAGGCCGCTTCCGTCAGCGAGACGACAGTTTGGAGATCACCGGCAAGCGCTCTTCTGATTTTCATTCAAAAGCTCTCCAGGCGCCAACCGGTCCGATCACTCCGCCGCTTCGCGCTTGCCTCCGGGGCGCCGCTCCAGAAGCTCCTTGAGGAACTGGCCGGTGTAGCTGCGCTTCTCGCGCACGATTGCTTCCGGCGTGCCGGAGGCAACCAGTTCGCCGCCGCCGTCGCCGCCTTCGGGGCCGAGGTCGAGCACCCAGTCGGCGGTCTTGATCACTTCGAGATTGTGCTCGATGACCACCACCGTGTTGCCCTGGTCGACCAGTTCATGCAGCACTTCCAACAGCTTGGCGACGTCGTGGAAATGCAGCCCGGTGGTCGGCTCGTCGAGGATATAGAGCGTCTTGCCAGTTGCCTTGCGCGACAGTTCCTTGGCGAGCTTGATGCGCTGCGCCTCGCCGCCGGACAGCGTCGTCGCCTGCTGGCCGATGTGGATGTAGCCGAGGCCGACCTGCTTCAGCGTTTCGAGCTTGTCGCGCACGCCGGGCACGGCGGCGAAGAAGTCGACGCCTTCCTCGACCGTCATGTCGAGCACGTCGGCGATCGACTTGCCCTTGAACACGACGTCGAGGGTCTCTCTGTTGTAGCGCTTGCCGTGACAGACGTCGCAGGTGACGTAGACGTCGGGCAAAAAGTGCATCTCGATCTTGATGACGCCGTCGCCCTGGCAGGCCTCGCAGCGGCCGCCCTTCACGTTGAAGGAGAAGCGTCCCGGCTGGTAGCCGCGCGCCTTGGCTTCGGGCAGCCCAGCGAACCAGTCGCGGATCGGCGTGAAGGCGCCGGTATAGGTGGCGGGGTTCGAACGCGGTGTCCTGCCGATCGGCGACTGGTCGATGTCGATGACCTTGTCGAGGAATTCGAGACCCTCGATGCGGTCGTGTTCGGCCGGATGTTCGCGCGAGCCCATGATGCGGCGCGACGCGGCCTTGAACAGCGTCTCGATGAGGAAGGTCGACTTGCCGCCGCCCGACACGCCGGTCACGGCGGTGAAGGTGCCGAGCGGGATTTCTGCGGTGACGTTCTTCAAATTGTTGCCGCGCGCGCCGACGATTTTCAGGCGCCGGTTCTTCTTCGCCTCGCGCCTGACACCAGGCGTCGCCACTTCGAGCGCACCGGACAGGTATTTGCCGGTGATCGAATTGGGATTGGCCATGACCTGCTGCGGCGTGCCCTGGGCGATGATCTCGCCACCATGGATTCCGGCGGCCGGGCCCATGTCGACGACATAGTCGGCATGCAGGATGGCATCCTCGTCATGCTCGACGACGATCACCGTGTTGCCGATGTCGCGCAGATGCTTCAGCGTATCGAGCAGACGGGCATTGTCGCGCTGGTGCAGGCCGATCGATGGCTCGTCCAGCACATAGAGCACACCGGTAAGACCCGAGCCGATCTGCGACGCCAGCCGGATGCGCTGGCTCTCGCCGCCCGACAGCGTGCCGGAATTGCGCGACAGCGTCAGATAGTCGAGCCCGACATCGTTGAGGAAGCGCAGCCGCTCGCGGATCTCCTTCAAGACCCGCACCGCGATCTCGTTCTGCTTGTCGTTGAGCGACGCTGGCAGGTCGGTGAACCACTGGTCGGCCTTGCGGATGGAAAGCTCGGTGACTTCGCCGATGTGCTTGCCGGCGATTTTCACCGCCAGCGACTCGGGCTTCAGCCGATAGCCCTTGCAGACCGGGCAGGGCGTCGCCGACATGAAGCGCTCGATTTCTTCGCGCATCCAGGCGGATTCGGTCTCTTTCCAGCGCCGCTCGAGATTGGGAATGACGCCTTCAAAGGTCTTGGTGGTCTTGTAGGAGCGCAGGCCGTCATCATACTGGAAGGTGATTTCGCGCTCGCCCGTGCCGTGCAGGATGGCTTCCTTGGCCTCTTCGGACAAATCCTTGAACTTGTCGCCAAGCTTGAAGCCATAAGCCTTGCCCAGCGCTTCCAGCGTCTGCGCGTAATAGGGCGAGGTCGACTTCGCCCACGGGCTGACGGCGCCGTCGCGCAGCGAGATGTTCTCGTCCGGCACGATCAGATTGCCGTCGATGGCGCGCTGGCTGCCGAGACCGTCGCAGGTCGGGCAGGCGCCGAACGGGTTGTTGAACGAGAACAGCCGCGGTTCGATTTCCGGAATGGTGAAGCCGGAGACCGGGCAAGCGAACTTTTCCGAGAACAGGATGCGCTCATGCGTCTCGTTCTTCGACTTGTTGACCGAATCCTCGCCGGTCTGGCTGGCATCGAGCGGCTTGTCGGCGAATTCGGCGACCGCCAGCCCATCGGCCAGCTTCAGGGCGGTCTCGATGGAATCGGCAAGCCGCGTCGCCAGATCGCCGCGCACGACGATGCGGTCGACGACGACGTCGAGGTCATGCTTGTACTTCTTGTCCAGCGCCGGCACGTCGGCGATTTCGTAGAAGACGCCATCGACCTTGACGCGCTGAAAGCCCTTTTTTTGCAACTCCAGCAATTCCTTGCGGTATTCGCCTTTGCGGCCGCGCACCATCGGCGCCAGGATGAACAGCCGCGTGCCTTCCTCGACCGCCAGCACGCGGTCGACCATCTGCGAAACCGTCTGGCTCTCGATCGGCAGGCCGGTGGCCGGCGAATAGGGGATGCCGACGCGCGCAAAAAGCAGCCGCATATAGTCGTAGATCTCGGTGACGGTGCCGACGGTCGAACGCGGGTTCTTCGAGGTGGTCTTCTGCTCGATGGAGATGGCGGGCGACAGGCCGTCGATCTGGTCGACGTCAGGCTTCTGCATCATCTCAAGGAATTGCCGCGCGTAGGCCGACAGGCTTTCGACGTAGCGGCGCTGGCCTTCGGCATAGATCGTGTCGAAGGCAAGCGATGACTTGCCGGACCCCGACAGGCCGGTCATGACAATCAGGCTGTCACGCGGCAAGTCGAGATCGACATTCTTCAGATTGTGTTCGCGCGCCCCGCGAATGGAAAGATATTTATGGTCGGCCATAGCCGGTCGCCGCCTCAGAATCTGGAATTTCCTGGAATGGCGGGTTTTCCCGGCCATCCCCTATGTAGGTAGTTTTGCCGCCACGTCGAGAGACGCCACAATTCCCGACCAAAGCGTTTAACCGTCTTTCGCGTGAACGGGCAAGCGGAAAGAACAAAGGCCGAACACGCTCCTGACAAAGCTGTGCAAAAGCTGACCTGCACGTAACCTTCCGGCGATCACATTTTTCGGTAACCGGCTATTGATGGTTGACGCCACCAGCTGACGGGAGCAGTCTCCAGCAGTCAACGAAGACGGCCGTCTTTCGATGGCCTCGCCGCCCAAAGGCGGCCTGCGAGACGCCGCAGGCATTTGCGATTTGTGCTTCGTGACGACAACGTCGCAATGGACAAAGGAGCGGAGCTATGACGCCACCGGATCGTCCCATAGGGTTCCAGTTGTTACTGGAGCGGCGGCAGGCATAAGTGCCAGGGTTTAGCGTTTTCGCCACCCGACAAACCGTGACCTGCCATATCCCCGTAAAAATCAGAGACTGTTAGTCGGATCGTCGGTTGAACGCCGCGTTGCATCCGAAATCAAATGCCGGCAGTACACTCCCGGTAGAGATTGGATTTGAGATCCAAAAAGGCCCCGTCCGTTTGCGCAAAGCACGGCGGGGCCGTTTTCATGTGCGGATTGTCTGTTGGCGACAGGCGCAACGCAGCACGCGCCGACAGACTGTCAGTGGCGCGGCGGCCCGATCGAGCCGGCGCCGACATCGACGGTGATGCTGCCGGAAATCCTGACATCCGTATCGCCGATCTTGAACTGGCCGTTGCCGTTGCCGGGAAACGCGTCGTCGGGCTCCGGAGCCGGCTTGGCGATGCGGTAGTCACCGGTTACGCCGGGCAGGGCGCCTTTTTGCGTTGACGGCGAACTGTCTTCGGCAAGTGCCGCGCCGCTGATGAGGCCCGCAATGGCGAGCGCTACAACGGCGATGACGCGGTGCAATGATCTGGACTGATGAGTGTCGGTCATCCCAAGACTATAGTGGCGCGCCGCCGATGGAACCAGACCGGCATCGTCAAATCTTCGACAGCCGGACGGACTCCGATCCGGCCCTGGCTCACGCCGCCTTTTTTCGCGTGTCGAAAACATGGTCGACGATGCCCCATGCCTGGGCCTCGCGGGCGGTCATGAAGTGGTCGCGGTCCAGCGTGCGCTCGACCTCTTCATAGCTGCGGCCGCAATGCTGCGCGTAGAGTTCGGCCATGTGCCGTTTCGTCCGGCCGATGCGCTCGGCATGGCGCTGGATGTCGGAGGCCTGGCCCTGGAACCCGCCCAGCGGCTGATGCAGCAGGATGGTGGCGTTCGGCAGCGAGATCCGGCGCCCCGGTGCGCCTGCCATCAGCAGGAACGAGCCCATCGATGCGGCAAACCCCATGCATACGGTCGACACCGGGCAGCTGATGTATTGCATTGTGTCGTAGATGGCGAAGCCGCTGGTGACCACGCCGCCCGGCGAGTTGATGTAGAGCGAGATCTCCTTGTCGGGATTGTCCGATTCCAGCGACAGAAGCTGCGCGCAGACCAACGCCGAGATGTCGTCGTTGATCTCACCGTTGATGAAGACGATGCGCTCGCGCAGCAGTCGTGAAAAGATGTCGAAGGCGCGTTCGCCGCGGCTCGATTGCTCGATCACCATCGGAACCAGATTGGCAACACCGCTCATTGTCTCTCTCCGTCTGTTTGTTTTCAGGCCGCGCGCAGCAGGAGGCGAGGCGTGTTTGCGGCGATTGGCTTAGGTGACCTGTTTGCATCGAGCGAAAGCCGGCAGCCGGCGCCTGCCATGGCGACGGCAGGCATGGCCTTGCGGGCAAAGCCGTCATGGACGATGCGCAGATGCGTGCCGCCGGAAACGGTGCGCGCAAGCGTAAAAGTGACGGTACTGTCAAGCGGATCCTGCCGCGCGCCATCGCCTGGCTGCGAGCGCTCCCGCCAGGAATAGCGCAACAGGCGTTCGGGCTCGGCGTCGAGGATTTCGCAATCGATCGGCGCATCCGGTCCGGCGAGGGCAAAACGGTTGCCCATCTCGGGTCTGATGTCGTTCGGCATCATCCAGGCGGCGAGCAATTCCGGTACGGTCAGGGCCCGCCAGACCTTTTCCGGCGGCTCGGCAAGCTCGTACTCGAACTCGAGCGCATCCGCGGCGTCGCTTTGGCCCGCGTTGGTCGTTGATCCCGCCTTCTTCATTGATCCATGTCCTTCAAAACCGCCTTCAGCCTTTCGATGCGCTCCGGCCAGAAGGTCCGGTAGCGTTCGATCCAGGAGAGCAAGGGGGCGAGCCCCTGCGGATCGGCGCGGTAATAGGCGTTGCGGCCGGCTCGCCGCTCGACCACCAGCCCGGCCCCACGCAGCACCGCCAGATGCTGCGACACCGCGGGCTGCGACACCGTCATCCCGGTGCGCAATTCCGACACGCTCATCTCGCCGGCGGCCAGCCGCTCAAAGACGGCGCGGCGCGTCGGGTCGGCCAGTGCCCGGAAAATCTCTGCTTCGATCATGCCAAAAGCATAAGTGAATACTTATTGATTTGGCAAGCGGTCTTTTCAAACCCATATGAGCGGCTTCGGCATTGCTGCCATTCCTTGACAATAAGCAGCGATGCGGATAAGAACGAAAAGGGAACAAAAACCTTGTGGGTAAAGGCAGCCATGGCAAGCGGCGATCGCCTGCAGCCTGTAAGGTGCTGCGACAAAAATTTGTTTCGGATGAGCGCGGAGAAATATCATGGCGGGTAGCGTCAACAAGGTCATTCTGGTCGGCAATCTCGGCGCGGATCCCGAAATCCGTCGCCTGAATTCGGGTGAACCGGTCGTCAACATCCGCATCGCCACATCGGAAAGCTGGCGCGACAAGAATTCCGGCGAACGCAAGGAAAAAACCGAGTGGCACAACGTCGTCATCTTCAATGAGGGCATCGCCAAGGTGGCGGAGCAGTATCTGAAGAAGGGCATGAAGGTCTATGTCGAGGGCCAGTTGCAGACGCGCAAATGGCAGGACCAGACCGGTGCCGACAAGTACACGACGGAAGTCGTGCTGCAGAAATTCCGCGGTGAGCTGCAGATGCTCGACGCACGCGGACAGGGCGAGGGCGGTCAGGTCGGCGGCTATACCGGTGGCGGCAGCAGCCGTGGTTCCGATTTCGGTCAGTCCAGCCCGAGCGAAGGCTTCAATCGCGGCGGCGGCGGTGCCAAGAGCGGCGGCGGTGGCGGTTCGTCGCGCGAATTGGATGACGAAATCCCGTTCTGATCGCAACAGTTATGTCAGACACAGTGCCCCGAGAGTCATTCATGGACTTTCGGGGTTTTGCATCGTGATTGAGGCTGACCGGGCCGATCAAGGAAATACGGTGAAAGGACGAGTTCGGTGAAAGCACGCGTAAAGTGGGTCGAGGAGCGCACCTTCGTCGGGGAATCCGGCAGCGGTCACAAGGTCGTGCTCGGAACAGCGCACGGATCGGAAGGCAAGACGCCGGGTCCAAGCCCGATGGAGCTGGTGCTGATCGGCACCGGTGGCTGTTCGGCCTATGATGTCGTGCATATCCTCGAAAAAGGCCGCGAGGCGGTCGAGGACTGCGTCGTCGAACTCGACTCCGACCGGGCCGAAACCGAGCCCAGGGTTTTTACACGCATCCATATGCATTTCGTCGTCAAGGGCAGGGCACTCTCCAGCGACAAGGTGAAACGCGCGATCGACCTTTCGATCGAAAAATATTGCTCGGCGTCTGCGATGCTGGCCAAGACCGCGACGATTACCCACGATTTCGAAGTGATCGACACGACGGTGAAATAGGGCCGGCTTCGGCGGCAGCTCGTCGCGTTACCCCGCCATCAGCGCCTTGATGCCGTCGGCCACGAATTGCACGGCCAGTGCCGCCAGGATGACGCCAAGCAGCCGGGTCAGGATCGAACGACCAGTCTGGCCGAGGATGCGGTCGATGCGTTCCGACAGCACGAACACCAGATAGGTGATGGCGAGGCAGACGAAGATGATGCCGACCAGGGCTGCCTGCGCGGCAAATCCCTGAAATGAACCGGAAAGCAGCACCGTCGCCGAAATCGCGCCGGGGCCGGCGATCAGCGGGATCGCCAGCGGGAAGGCGGCGATGTTGTGGATCATGTCCTTGGTGATGGCGACGTCGCCGATCTTCTCCTTACGGTCCTGCCGGCGCTCGAACACCATCTCGAAGGCGATGAAGAACAGCAGGAAACCGCCGGCGACGCGGAAGGCCGGCAACGTTATGCCGAACACCGACAGGATCGATGCGCCGGCAACTGCAAACAACGCCATCACCAGGAAGCCGATGATCGAGGCACGGACGGAAACCTGCTGGCGCTCCTCGCGGTTCATGCCGCGCGTTACGGCCAGGAACAGCGGCGCCAGGCCAGGCGGATCGATGGTCACGAGAATGGTGACGAAGGCGTTGAACAGGCTGTCGAAACTCGGCATCTCTGACCCTCCCGCCGGGCCGTGCCCGGACAGAATATTGGTAGAGCAAAGCCCGGTCGGTGGGAACTGTCAGCGGGAAAGTGGTTGATGCCGGCGCAAAGGATCGCGACGCTTTTATTCTGGGCTGCTGCTGCATTCCTCGGCGATCAAACCTCTCGGCGCGCCAGGAACTCGACTTCCAGCCGCCATGTCGCGCCATTGTCTTGCGAGCGTTCGCCCAGCCATCGGAAGGAGTTTTCGGTGATGCGTGAAAAGCTCCAGCGTACTGAACTGCCGGTGCCGTCGGCGCCCACTTGCATGATCGTGTCGCCCTCGGCGCGACCGAGCTGGCGGCTGTAATACTGGTTGCGCGGATCGCTCCAGAAGATGTGCCAGGCATCCGCGCCGGGGTCGTAGACGCGCAACGTCGTGCCGTAGAACGTCCAGGCGCCGAGCGAAGGCGAAGGGCCGGCGTCGCGCGCGGGCAGGATCCAGACGTCCTGGATCGCCCGGCCTTCGAGCGCCCAGCCGAAATGCACCTCGCCACGCCCGGTCAGCACCGTGCCGTCCTCGAGATGGCGCGAGGCGTCGAACGCCCAGGCGCCGGCGAAGCGCCCGTAAAGGTTCAGCTTTTCGGCGAGTCCGTCGATAGGTCCGGGGCTGTGCAAGGCTTCGGCAAAGGAGGATTGGTCAAACATGGTTCAGCTCTCTTCTTGTCAGGAG
This sequence comes from Mesorhizobium sp. M0848, assembly GCF_040319805.1. Lineage (NCBI taxonomy): Bacteria > Pseudomonadati > Pseudomonadota > Alphaproteobacteria > Hyphomicrobiales > Phyllobacteriaceae > Mesorhizobium > Mesorhizobium sp. M0848. Next base: position 15,811 of record NZ_JAMYOM010000013.1, read on the forward strand.
ACCGGGAAGGGTAGGCGGTGAAGGGGTTCTGGGCTTGGGAAAAATTGCTATATTTCGGCCATGACAGCGACCACACATATTCTCGCCTCCGGACCTGGCTGGCACGTGACGGATGTCATCTGCACGGCCGGTGCCGGCGACCGGCCGTTCGAGGAAGCACATCAGGATTTCTGCGTGGCTGCCGTCACCAGCGGCACGTTCCGCTACCGTGCGCAACAAGGCACGGCGATGCTGGCGCCCGGCGCGCTCCTGCTCGGCAATCCCGGCACATGCTACGAATGCGGGCATGAGCATGGCGGCGGCGACCGTTGCCTGTCGTTTCATTTCGGACCGTCTTACATGGAGCGGGTCGTGGCCGGCGTGCCGGGCGCCAGGAAGCTGGCCTTCGCCACGCCGCGCCTGCCGCCTTTGCCGGTGCTGGCGCCACTGCTGGCCGAGGCGGAAGCCGCGCGCGAGACTGCTGACATGGATGCCTTCGAGGAACTTTCCCTGCGCATGGCCGGTGCCGCCGCGACGATTGCCACCGGAGCCACGCATGTCAGGCGCGCGCCGAGCCGCCGCGATCAGAAACGGGTGGCCGAAGTGGTGCGGCGGATAGAGTTGGATGCCGACGGGCCGGTCTCGCTTTCAGCGCTTGCGGATGAGACTGCGACCAGTCCTTACCATTTCCTGCGCATCTTCCGGCAGGTCGCGGGCATGACGCCCTATCAGTTCTTGCTCAAGACGCGGCTGCACAGGGCAGCGGTGCGGCTGCAGATGTCGGATGATGCGGTCTCGGCGATCGCCTTCGGGGCCGGCTTCAACGACCTGTCGACCTTCAACCGCCGGTTTCGTCGTGTCATGGGCGAAACGCCCGGTAAGTATCGCGCCCGCCGTGGCGCTATGGGCCTTCGCGTCTCGTGAATCGGCTCAGGTGCTCGCAAGGGCAGCCACAGGGTCCAATCCATCGCGCTCGTGGCTTTTGCTCGGGGAAAACGTCCATTGCAGGCTTTTGCGTCGATGGCGGCGAAACCGCCTTGGCCATATCGTCGCAATCAGTGGTATCCATTTGAAATTACCACCAAAAATGACACTGGAAAAGTGCTGGGAATGTTGGAGTTTCGGGCTTGCTTCCTATATAAGCACCAAGTGATTCCTGATTAGATTGTGATCCGATTTGACCGACCAGAAGACACCGCGCGGCGCCGACGGCGGCCCCACCGGCATCGAGCCGATATCCATCGTCGAGGAGATGCAGCGCTCCTATCTCGATTACGCCATGAGCGTCATCGTCAGCCGTGCGCTGCCGGACGTGCGCGACGGCCTCAAGCCGGTGCATCGCCGCATTCTCTTCGCCGCCCATGAGAGCGGTTACCACTGGAACCGCAAATATGTGAAGTCGGCGCGTCCTGTCGCCGACGTGATGGGTAAATACCATCCGCATGGCGACGCCTCCATCTATGATGCCTTGGTGCGCATGGCACAGGACTGGTCGCTGCGCGTTCCGTTGATCGACGGGCAGGGCAATTTCGGCTCGATCGACGGCGATCCGCCTGCGGCGATGCGCTACACGGAAGCGCGCCTGACCAAGGTCGCGCACGAGCTCCTGGAGGATATCGACAAGGATACCGTCGATTTCCAGGACACTTATGACGCGTCGGGCAGCGAACCGAAGGTTCTGCCGGCACGGTTTCCCAACCTTTTGGTCAACGGCTCGGGCGGCATCGCCGTCGGCATGGCGACCAACATCCCGCCGCACAATCTCAGCGAAATCTGCAACGGCGCCATTGCCCTAATCGACAATCCGGCGATCGACCTGCCGGCGTTGATGGAGATCATTCCGGGACCGGATTTCCCGACCGGCGGCATCGTGCTTGGCCGTTCGGGCATCTACAACGCCTATTCGACCGGCCGTGGCTCCATCGTCATGCGCGGCAAGGTCAACATCGAACAGCGCGGCAATGACCGCGAGTCGATCATCATCACCGAAGTTCCCTACCAGGTGAACAAGTCGTCGATGATCGAGAAGATGGCTGAACTGGTGCGCGACAAGCGCATCGAGGGCATTTCCGATATCCGCGACGAGAGCGACCGCCAGGGCTACCGCGTCGTCATCGAGTTGAAGCGCGACGCCGTTGCCGACGTCATCCTCAACCAGCTCTATCGCTTCACGCCGCTGCAGACCTCTTTCGGCGCCAATATGGTGGCACTGAATGGCGGCAAACCGGAAGTGATGAACCTGACCGATATGCTGAAGGCGTTCGTCGCCTTCCGCGAGGAGGTGATCACAAGGCGGACAAAATTCCTGCTGCGCAAGGCGCGCGACCGCGCCCATGTGCTGGTCGGTCTCGCCATCGCCGTCGCCAATATCGACGAGATCATCAAGCTGATCCGCACCGCTCCGGATCCGCAGACAGCGCGTGAGCAGTTGATGGAGCGGCGCTGGCCCTCTGGCGACGTGGAATCTCTGATCCTCCTGATCGATGACCCGCGTCATCGGATCAATGAAGACGGCACCTACAATCTGTCAGAGGAACAGGCGCGCGCCATCCTCGAACTGCGCCTGCAGCGCCTGACCGCGCTCGGCCGCGACGAGATCGCCGACGAGTTGAACACGATCGGCGCTGAAATCATTGATTATCTGGACATTTTGTCGTCCCGAGCGCGTGTCCAGAAGATCGTCAAGGACGAGCTTGCCGCCGTGCGCGACGAGTTCGGCACGCCGCGCCGCACCGAACTCTCGGAAGGCGGTTCGGACATGGAAGACGAAGACCTGATCCAGCGCGAGGACATGGTCGTGACGGTGAGCCATTCCGGCTACATCAAGCGCGTGCCGTTGTCGCTCTACCGGGCGCAGCGCCGCGGCGGCAAGGGCCGCTCGGGCATGTCGACCAAGGAAGAGGATTTCGTCACCCGGCTGTTCGTCGCCAACACCCATACGCCGGTGCTGTTCTTCTCCTCGCGCGGCATCGTCTACAAGGAAAAGGTCTGGCGGCTGCCGATCGGCAACCCGCAGTCACGCGGCAAGGCGCTGATCAACATGCTGCCGCTGGAGCAGGGCGAGCGCATCACCACCATCATGCCGCTGCCCGAGGACGAGGCCAGCTGGGGCGAACTCTACGTGATGTTCGCCACCACACGTGGCACCGTGCGCCGCAACGATCTATCCGACTTCGTCCAGGTCAACCGCAACGGCAAGATCGCCATGAAGCTGGAGGAAGAAGGCGACGAGATCCTCGGCGTCGAGACCTGCACCGACAAGGACGACGTGCTGCTGACCGCCAGTTCCGGCCAGTGCATACGCTTCTCCGTCGGCGACGTGCGCGTCTTCCAGAGCCGCAATTCGGTCGGCGTGCGCGGCATAACCATGGCCGAGACCGACCGCATCATCTCGATGTCGGTGATAGAGCATGTCGATGCTTCGCCAGCGGAACGCGCCGCTTACCTGAAGCGCGCGGCGGCGGAGCGGCGTCTTGCCACAGAAACGGCCGGCGAAGAGGAAGAGATCGCGCTGACCAATGAGGAGATCGGCGAGGAGACGGAGCTTTCCGAAAGCCGATACGAAGAGCTCAAGGCGCACGAACAATACGTGCTGACGGTGACCGAATTCGGCTACGGCAAGCGTTCGTCGTCCTATGATTTCCGGCTGACTGGACGCGGCGGCAAAGGCATCCGCGCCACCGACGTGTCGAAGGCAGCCGAGATTGGCAGGCTGGTGGCGACGTTCCCGGTCGGCAATGACGACCAGATCATGCTGGTGTCGGACGGCGGCACCGTCATCCGGGTGCCGGTCAACGGCATCCGTTTCGCCAGCCGCGCCACCAAGGGCGTGACCATCTTCAACACGGCTGAAGGCGAAAAGGTGGTTTCGGTCGAGCGGATATCGGAACCGCAAGCGGACGAGGAAAGCGATGAGACGATCGAGGGCGGTGCCGACGCCGCTCCGGCGCCTGACGCCGGTCCAGACGGTGCGGACTAAGTCCGGAACCCAGGGTTTTTGACATAGCAACGCCGGCCAGTTGGCCGGCGCGGCAGCAAGTTCAGGCTTTATCAGTAGTGACGATATGGCTTGCGCGGGCCGAAGCCTTCGAAGCGCTTGGTGTTTGCCTTGACGCGGATGCGTTGTGCCTCGTGATGCAGCCCAAAGACGGTGGCGATCAGCATGGCGACGGTCATTGCGGTGGCGAGCATGTAGATCAGCATGTGCGTGTTCTCCTGCGCCTAACAACGGATAGATGGGATTTTGGTTTCATCTTATTAAGGTGCAACCTAGTGAACGCTGCGTGAAGGCTTCGTGATCAGCGTGTTCATCTGTCGTTCATGTGCCGGAAAAGGTTCATGGCCGGCGCGCCGATCGGATTTGCCTTTGCGAGAGAGGCTCGCTAGAGCCTGTTCCATCTTGATGGACGGAAGATGGAACAGGCTCTAGCTTTCATTTGAGCATGATCTCTAGGACAAACGAAAAACCGTTTGTCCGCAAAAACCGGTTTCCACTTTTTGGGATCATGCATTAGAAGCACCAGCCATGACTGAACGCATCGCCCTCTATGCCGGCTCCTTCGACCCGCTGACCAACGGCCATCTCGATGTGCTGAAGGCCTCGCTGGCCGTGGCCGATATCGTTTATGCGGCGATCGGCATCCATCCGGGCAAGCAGCCGCTGTTTTCCTTCGAGGAGCGGGTGAAGCTGATCGAGACGGCGACGAAGACGGAATTCGGCAGCGATGGTGCCCGCATCAAGGTCGTCGCCTTCGACGGGCTGGTCATCGACGCCGCCAGGAAGCACGGCGCCTCGATCATGATCCGCGGCCTGCGCGACGGCACCGACCTCGACTATGAGATGCAGATGGCCGGCATGAACGAGACCATGGCGCCTGAACTGCAGACGGTTTTTCTGCCCGCCAGTCCTTCGGTACGCACCATTACCGCCACACTTGTCCGCCAGATTGCCTCGATGGGCGGCGACATTCGCCCCTTCGTGCCGGCGGCGGTTGCCGGCGCGCTCACAGCCAAGTTCAAGAAGTAAGTTTTCGGAGAAAACCATGCAGCTGAAAAAGCTAGCCTCGTTCCTTGTCGTGCTCGCCGGTCTTGTGGCTGCGTCGGTCTCGGCTTTCGCCGCCGACCCGGAAAACACAATGATCATCACGCTGAAGGACGGCGACGTCACCATTGCGCTGAGGCCCGATCTGGCGCCAAAGCATGTCGAGCAGATCAAGAAGCTGGTGCGCCAAGGCGCCTATGACAACGTCGCCTTCCACCGCGTCATCGACGGCTTCATGGCGCAGACCGGCGACGTCAAGTTCGGCAATATGAAAAAGGGTTTCAGCGCCGAGGCCGTTGGCACCGGCGGTTCCGACCTGCCCGACCTGCCCGCCGAATTCTCACAGACCGAACATTATAAGCGCGGCGTGGTCGGTATGGCCCGCTCGCAGGACCCCAATTCGGCCAATTCGCAGTTCTTCATCATGTTCGCTCCGGCACCGCCCCTCGATGGCCAGTACACGATCGTCGGCAATGTCGTCAGCGGCATGGAACTGGTGGATCACATCAAGAAGGGCGACCAGGCGGACAACGGCACGGTCACCGATCCCGACCGGATGATCAAGGTGCGCATCGCCGCCGACAAGTAAATTGTCGAATAACTCTGTTTTTCTGAAAAAGGATATCTGACATGGCCGAAATCAAGGACCGCGAGAACGCGCTCATCATGGAAACGACCAAGGGCAATGTGGTCATCGAACTTTTCCCCGACCTGGCGCCGGGCCATGTCGCCCGCATCAAGGAACTGGCCAGGGAAGGCGCCTATGACGGCGTGGTCTTCCACCGCGTTATCGAGGGTTTCATGGCGCAGACCGGCGACGTCAAGTTCGGCAATTCCAGCAAGCCTTCCTTCGCGCCGTCCCGCGCGGGCATGGGCGGCTCTGAAAAGCCGGATTTGAAGGCTGAATTCTCCAACGCCAACCATGCTCGCGGCACCTGCTCGATGGCCCGTTCGCAGAACCCGAACTCGGCCAATTCGCAGTTCTTCATCTGCTTCGACGATGCCGCCTTCCTCAATCGTCAGTACACGGTCTGGGGCCAGGTCATCGAAGGCATGGACAATGTCGACAAGATCAAGCGCGGCGAGCCGGTGCAGGATCCCGACAAGATCGTCTCGCTGAAGGTCGCGGCCGACGTCAAGTAAGGGCAAACGACAATGATGGGCGTCGTCTGGTCGCTTCTCGGCATCCTGTCCGGCGCCTTCATTGCCATTCAGGCGCCGATCAATTCGCAACTGGCGCGCGGCCTGGGCCTCCCGGTCGCGGCGGCTGCGTTTTCGTTCCTGTCGGGCGCGATCGTGCTCGGCATTATTTCCGTCACGGTGGTGAAGCTGCAGGGCATCTCGCTCGACTGGAAGGCGCCGGCGCCCTGGCTGTTCGTGGCCGGCGGCATGCTGGGCGGTTTCTATGTCACGCTGTCGACTATCCTGACGCCACGCATCGGTGCCGCCGCGCTGATGGCGTTTCTGGTCGCCGGCCAGTTGCTGGCCGGCATGCTCATCGACCGCATCGGCTTCCTCGGCGTCGCGGTGCGTGAAATCTCGCTCGGTCGCATCGCCGGCGCGGTGCTGCTGCTGGTCGGAGCGCTGCTCGTCCGGCTCTACTGATGCGCGTCGATCTCTTTGACTTCGATTTGCCGGAGGAGCGCATCGCGCTTCGCCCGGCGGAGCCGCGCGACAGCGCCAAGATGCTGGTGGTCAAGCCGGGCGAGGCGCTCGACGACCGGACGGTTGGCAACCTGCCATCGTTGCTCAGGGCCGGCGACGTGCTGGTGTTCAACGACACCAAGGTCATTCCAGCGCAGCTCAAAGGCATCCGGCGGCGGGGTGAGGCGACGGCGCAGGTCGAAGCCACGCTGCATATGCGCATGGCGCCGGACCGCTGGCTGGCCTTCATGCGGCCGGGCAAGCGCATCGCAGCCGGCGACCGTATCCATTTCGGCCATGACGGCAATTCCTGTTTCCTCGGTCAGCTCGACGCCACGGTGATCGAGAAAGGCGAGGGCGGCGAAGCGCTGCTTGGCTTCGATCTGTCGGGGCCGTTCCTCGACGAGGCGCTGCACGCGGTCGGCCACATTCCGCTGCCGCCCTACATCGCCTCGAAACGCGACGACGACGAACGCGACCGGGCCGACTACCAGACCATCTATGCAAGCGAGGAAGGCGCCGTTGCGGCTCCGACAGCGGGCCTGCATTTCACGCCGGAGCTTTTTGCAGCGCTTGACAGCAAGGGCATCGAACGCCGCTTCGTCACCTTGCATGTCGGCGCAGGCACGTTCCTGCCGGTGAAGGCGGACGATACCGCCGACCACAAGATGCATGCCGAGACCGGTTCGGTCAGCGAAGCCACTGCGGACGCCCTGAATGCCGCAAGAGCAAGGGGCGGGCGCATCGTCGCTGTCGGCACGACCTCGCTGCGTCTGCTGGAGAGTGCGGCGCGTGAGGACGGTACTCTGGCTGCGTGGTCCGGTCCGACCGATATCTTCATCACGCCCGGCTACCGTTTTCGCACCGCCGACGTGCTGATGACCAATTTCCATCTGCCGCGCTCGACGCTGTTCATGCTGGTCTCGGCCTTCAGCGGCCTCGGCACGATGCGCGCGGCCTATGCGCATGCCATCGAGAGCCGCTACAGATTCTATTCCTATGGCGACGCAAGCCTGCTTTTCCGAGCGGAGACGAGCGATGGACGATGATCTGCAAGCCTTTGACCGTGATGCGCTGGTCGCGGAAGTGAAAAAACTGCGCGCGGGCATTCGCCAGCACCGCGATTCCACCATGCGCGGCATCCACTACCGCCAGTCGCTTGACAATCAGGCGCCGGACGCCCCGGTCCACGACAAGGAATTCAATGGCTAAGCCGTTCAGCTTCAAGGTTCTGGCAACCGACGGCAAGGCGCGACGCGGCGTGATCGACATGCCGCGCGGCGAAATCCGCACGCCGGCCTTCATGCCGGTCGGCACCGGCGGCACCGTCAAGGCGATGTATATGGACCAGGTGCGCGGTGTCGGCGCCGACATCATCCTGGGCAACACCTATCATCTGATGCTGCGGCCCGGCGCCGAGCGCGTCGCGCGGCTCGGTGGCCTGCACGAGTTCGCCCGCTGGCCGCATCCGATTCTGACCGACAGCGGTGGTTTCCAGGTGATGTCGCTGTCGAAGCTGAGAAAGCTGACCGAAAAGGGCGTCACCTTCCGTTCGCATATCGATGGCGCTGCCTACGAGATGTCGCCGGAGCGGTCGATCGAGATCCAGGGACTGCTTGATTCCGACATCCAGATGCAGCTCGACGAATGCACGGCGCTGCCGGCCGAGATGAAGGAGATCGAGCGCGCCATGGAGCTGTCGCTGCGTTGGGCCGAGCGCTGCAAGACGGCGTTCGGCGATCAGCCGGGCAAGGCGATGTTCGGCATCGTGCAAGGCGGCGACAACGCAGCGCTCAGGGTGCGTTCGGCGCAGGCGCTGAGCGCGATGGAGCTGAAGGGCTACGCGGTTGGCGGCCTGGCCGTCGGCGAGCCGCAAGCGGTGATGCTCGAAATGCTCGACATCACCTGTCCGGAATTGCCAGCGGACAAGCCGCGCTATCTGATGGGCGTCGGCACGCCTGACGATATCCTGAAATCGGTGGCGCGCGGCATCGACATGTTCGACTGCGTAATGCCGACGCGGGCCGGCCGCCACGGCCTTGCCTATACAAGGCGCGGCAAGGTCAATCTGCGCAACGCCCGCCATGCCGACGATCCGCGGCCGCTCGACGAGGAAAGCGACTGCCCTGCCGCCCGGGACTACTCACGCGCCTATCTGCATCATCTGGTGCGCTCACAGGAGGCACTTGGCGCCATGCTTTTGACCTGGAACAACCTTTCCTACTATCAAAAGCTGATGCAGGATATCCGCGCTGCGATCGAGGCCGGCGCCTTCGAGGCGCGCGGCGCGGAAATCACCGAGGGCTGGGCAAGGGGCGATATCCCGTTGCTGTGAGGCCTCAAGTGCTGAGCGAATTCGAGGCGCGCAGGCTGCAACCGGTGATCTGGAACGTGCCGTCGGGCTGTTGCTGCAACGTGTAGACAGCCTCGTAGTCCTTGCCGTTGGGGCCGACGATCAGCACCTGCTGGACGATCGAACCCGGAGCCGTCTCCTCGACCTTGCCGAAGGAATAGGTCCGCGGCTTGCGCACCGGCGGATAGCCGTTGGTCACCATGTTCATGAAGGCGTCGACGGTCGGGAAGATCCGCTTCACATTCGGGGCGGCGAAGCTGTAGGCAGTGGCGCCGTCATCGGCAATGAGGGCCTCTAGCTGACTGTCGATGACGGACTGGCCCGCCTTGATCTCGGCATCGCCGGCCAATGCCGACGATACAAAGAGGAATGGAACGACTGCGATTGCGAAAAAGGCGTGGCGCATGGCCTGTCTCCGTTATCCCGCGAAATATCTTCCCTCAAAAATGGTGCTGTCCGAAGACGCATCATAACATACGCTTGGCAGCGCATCGCGGTTTCAGCGATTGCGAATAATCGCTGGCGATCGGCGGCAGGTTGCATGCTGGTGTAGCAGCTGCGGAAGGTCGCAGCCCAGGCCTGGGCCGGCTGGGTACGGATTCCAGCGCTTGAAAGCCCGCCTCCAGTCTGCCAGAAGGGCCGCTGGACTTGGACGTTTAGCGGGACGAAGCCATGAAGGCGTTTTTCGTGCAGATCAAATGCGAGCTCGGCAAATCCTATGAGGTTGCCAGCGCGCTTGCCGATGCCGAGATCGCCTCGGAAATCTACTCCACCGCCGGCAATTACGATCTGCTCGCCAAATTCTACGTCGACGATGAGGAAGACGTCGGCCATTTCGTCAATGAGAAGGTGCAGATTCTCCCCGGCATCAAGGACACGTTCACCGTCGTCACGTTCCGCGCTTTCTAGCTGGCAAACGCATTTGCCCGGGCACGAGGCAAAGGCTGACCAGGGTCATATTTCGACTGCCTCAATTTTAGGCAGGCGCAACATACTGATCGCCCGTATCTCCCAAATCACCGATTGCGCTTGATTTTCTCCGGCGACGCCAGTGAAATGGCGTCACAGGGGAGTATGCGATTGGCAGCGTTCGATGAAATGCTTCCGGAAGTCTCCGGATTGAGAAGACCGTATTCGGCTTATGATCGCTGGCTGAAGGAGCAGGACCCAGCCAGGTTGACCGAGAAGATGCAGGACGCCGAACGCGTCTTCCGCAAGACCGGTATCACCTTCGCCGTCTATGGCGAGCAGGAAGCCTCCGAGCGGCTGATCCCGTTCGACATCGTTCCCCGCATCATTTCAGGCAATGAATGGCGGCGCCTCACGCAGGGCATAGAGCAGCGCGTGCAGGCGCTGAACGCCTTCCTCGACGACATCTACCATCGCCAGGAAATCCTGCGCGCAGGGCGCGTCCCCAGGGAATTGATCGCCAGGAACGAGGCCTTCCTGCCGGAGATGATCGGGGTCAGGCCGCCGGCCGGCGTCTATACCCACATCATCGGCGTCGACATCGTCCGCATCTCGGAGGACGAATTCTACGTGCTGGAGGACAATGCGCGCACGCCGTCGGGCGTCTCCTACATGCTGGAGAACCGCGAGACGATGATGCAGCTGTTCCCCGAGCTGTTCCAGAAGATCAAGGTGCGGCCGGTGGAAAACTACCCTCAGCTTCTGCGCCAGTCGCTGGCGGCGGTGCGGCCGCAAAGCACAAAGGGTGCGCCGACCATTGCGGTGCTGACGCCCGGCAGTTTCAACTCCGCCTATTTCGAACACGCCTTCCTCGCCGACCAGATGGGCGTGCAACTGGTCGAAGGCCAGGATCTGCGGGTCGTCGACGGGCATGTCGCGATGCGCACGACCGAAGGCTACAAGCAGATCGATGTGCTTTACCGCCGCGTCGATGATTCCTTCCTCGACCCGCTGACCTTCCGGCCGGACTCCGCACTTGGCATACCCGGCATCATGGATGTCTATCGGGCCGGCAACATCACCATCGCCAACGCGCCGGGCACCGGCATCGCCGACGACAAGGCGATCTATTCCTACATGCCCGAGATCATCGAATTCTACACCGGCCGCAAGGCGATCCTGGGCAACATCCCAACCTGGCGCTGCTCGGAGCCCGACAGTCTGAAATACGTGCTCGAACACATCGACGAACTGGTGATCAAGGAAGTGCACGGTTCCGGCGGCTACGGCATGCTGGTTGGGCCGGCAGCAACCAAGAAGGAATGCGAGACGTTTGCCAAGAAACTCCAGGCAAAACCTTCGAATTACATCGCCCAGCCGACGCTCGCGCTGTCGACATGCCCGATCCTGACGGAAAAGGGGTTGGCGCCGCGCCATGTCGATCTCAGGCCTTATGTGCTGGTCTCCGACCGCATCCAGATCGTGCCCGGCGGGCTGACCCGCGTCGCGCTGAAGGAAGGCTCGCTGGTGGTCAATTCCTCGCAGGGCGGCGGGACGAAGGATACGTGGGTGCTGGATGATTGAAGTGAGTGAGTAAGGAATTAGGCAGCAGGCAGCAGGCAGCAGGCAGTAGGCAGTAGTGGAAGCAGAGGACAGGGAAATGCCATATTCCATTGAGATTCAAACTCTTACTATTCCCTACTGCCTATTCCCTACTCACTAGCCCGAGGGGCCAATTCAATGCTTTTAGGCCGCACCGCCAACGGGCTCTATTGGATGAACCGCTATATCGAGCGGGCGGAAAACATGGCGCGCTTGGTCGATGCCGGCCTGCGCATGGCGCTGACCCGCACGCAGAGCGCCTCGGAAGAGTGGAGTTCGGTGCTGCTCAGCGCCGGTTCCGACGTCACCTTCAGCCAGAAATATTCTGACTATACCGCCGCCAATGTCGCCGACTTCCTGTTGCGCGACACGTCGAACCCGTCGAGCACGATGGCGTCGATCGAGACGGCCCGCAACAATGCCCGCATGGTGCGTACCGCGCTGACGCGCGAAACCTGGGAAAGCATCAACGAAGCCTGGATGTCGCTGAAGCGGATGCTGGCCAGGCCGATCGACGAGCGCGACCTACCCAGCGTGCTCGACGCCATCAAGCGCGAGACGGCGCTGATCCGCGGCTCATTCTACGGCACCATGCTGCGCAACGAGATCTTCGACTTCTCGCAGCTCGGCACTTATGTCGAGCGCGCGGACAACACGGCGCGCATCCTCGACGTGAAATATTATGTGCTGCTGCCGTCGATCTCCTGGGTCGGCTCGACGCTCGACAATTATCAGTGGGAATCGATCCTGCGTTCGGTCTCGGCGCATCGCTCCTATCGCTGGGTCTACGACGCCGATTACAAGCCGACCAACATTGCCGATTATCTGATCCTCAACGTTCGTATGCCGCGCTCGCTGATGTTCTGCTATCGCTTCCTGTCGGAGCATCTGAAATTCCTCGGCGACGATTACGGCGAACGCCATGCCTGCCACGCAACGGCCGAGAAGACGCAGACAATGCTGAGAGCCGGGTCGATCAAGGGCATATTCGACGCCGGCCTGCATGAATTCCTGGCCAATTTCATTCGCGACAACACCAAGCTAGGCGAAGAGATCGCACAAGATTATCGGTTCAATTGAGCATGGTCCCGAAAGGTGGAGCCGGTTTTCTCAGACAAATGGAAACCGTTTGTCCGGAGATCGTGCTCACAAACGGAATAGAAGCATGCGGCTGAAGATCACCCATCGGACCGAATACCGCTACGATGCGCCGGTGCACTATCTGTTGCAGCGGCTGCGGCTGCTTCCGGTCAGCGGATCGACGCAGACCATTCTGTCCTGGGCTCTGGCGATCGAAGGCGCGCGCGAAGAGGTCCGCTTCGTCGACCATTTCGGCAACGACACAAGGCTGTTGAGCGTCGAGGGCGAGCGCGACTTCATCACTGTGGAAGCATCAGGCGAAGTGGTGACGCGCGACACCGCGGGTGTCTCGGGACCACACCAGGGCTTTACGCCGCTCTGGCTGTACAGCCATGAGACACCATTGACGACGATCGGCAGCGGTGTTCGCGATCTCGCCGCGTCGGTCGGCAAGGGCAGCGACATTGAAAGGCTGCACCGGCTGATGGCCATCATCGGCGAACGCGTCGCCTACACGCCCGGCACCACCAACGCGACGACGCCGGCGGAGGAAGCCTTGGCGCTCAAGACCGGGGTCTGCCAGGATCATACCCATATCTTTGCCGCCGCCGCCCGCGCCATGGGCTTTCCAGCTCGCTATGTCAGCGGCTATCTGATGCTGGATGCCACGGTCGAGCAGGCGGCCAGCCATGCCTGGGCCGAAGCGCATGTCTCGGGTCTCGGCTGGGTTGCCTTTGATGCCGCCAATGGCATTTCACCCGACGAGCGTTATGTAAAGGTGGCAACGGGCCGCGATTACCGCGACGCCACGCCGGTGTCGGGAATTCGGCTGGGACAGGCGGAAGAACGGCTTGCGGTCACCGTCACGGTGGAGCAGTAATCCTCCGCACGATTGCTGCCGAGCGATTCATCGTTTCAAGGAACGCCGAACCGCTCTATCCCCTTGTTTTAACGCAATTCCGCACGGAAAACCGCTTCACACTTTTCCTGGAATTGCTCTAGAAGAGATTCCATGACCTATTGCGTTGGCCTGAAGATCGACCGCGGGCTCGTGTTCATGTCGGACACGCGCACCAATGCAGGCATGGATTCCATCTCCACCTTTCGCAAGATGCATGTCTGGGAAGAGCCGGGCGAGCGTGTCATCGTTTTGATGTCGGCGGGCAATCTGGCGACGACGCAGGCCGTGGTCAGCCTGCTCGACGAGCGCACCAAGGCGATCTCCGAAAGGCATTCTACGGTGCTCGAAACGCCGTCGATGTACCAAACGGTCCGCATTGTTGGCGACACGGTCAAGGAGGTCATCGCCAATTCGTCACCCGCTGGCGAAAAGGCGGATTCCTATTTCAATGCGTCCTTCATCCTCGGCGGTCAGATCAAGGGCAGCGAGCCGCGCCTGTTCATGATCTATCCCGAAGGCAATTTCATCGAATCGACCGATGACACGCCGTTTTTCCAGATCGGCGAGACCAAATACGGCAAGCCGATCATCATCCGCGCCTACGAAAGGACGATGAGCCTGGCCGAGACGGTGAAGCTGCTTTTGGTGTCGTTCGATTCGACGTTGAAGTCGAACCTGTCCGTCGGCTTGCCGCTCGACCTGCTCTTCCTGGAGAAGGACGCCTTCAAGGTCGGATTGAAGAAGCGGATCGGCCAGGATGACCAGTACTACCGCACGATCTCCGACGGCTGGTCGAATGCGCTGAAGACGGCCTTTGCCAGCCTGCCGGATTTCCCCGGCTGAGGCGTGCGGCATCCGTTGCTGGTTGCATATATTTCACGCGTTAATTAATAAAGAGACCAGCCGCGATGGATGGTAGCGATGGATCATGTCGGGAGGACAGGATGAACAACGATGATTTCCGGCAATGGTCGCGGCGCGCCGCCGACTGGGGCGCCGACTACCGCAATACGCTGCGCGAGCGGCCGGTGCGGCCGCTGGTCGAGCCTGGCGACATTTTCCGAGGCATAGAGGCGTCGCCGCCCGAAGACGCCGAACCGATGGACCGGATCTTCGCCGACTTCGAAGAGAAGATCCTGCCTGGAATGACACATTGGCAGCATCCGCGTTTCTTCGCCTATTTCCCGGCCAATGCGGCGCCGGTCTCGGTGGTGGCGGAATATCTGGTTTCGGCGATGGCCGCGCAATGCATGCTCTGGCAAACGTCACCGGCAGCGACCGAACTCGAAACGCGCACCGTCGACTGGATGCGCCAGGCGCTCGGCCTGCCCGAAGGGTTTTCCGGGGTGATCCAGGATTCGGCTTCGTCGGCGACACTGGCCGCGGTGCTCACCATGCGCGAGCGGGCACTCGAGTGGCAAGGCAACAAACAAGGCCTGGCAGGGCAGGCGCGGCTGCGCATCTATTCCTCCGATCAGGTGCACACATCGATCGACCGGGCGATCTGGGTGTCAGGCATCGGCGAGGACAATCTCGTGCGCATTCCGGTCGGCGGCCGCTTTCGCGCCATGGACACCGCAGCGCTCGAGGCGGCAATCATCGCCGACCGGGAAGCGGGCATGCTGCCGGCCGGCATCATCGCTTGCGTCGGTGGCACCAGCACCGGCGGCACCGACGACATCGCCGCGGTGGCAGAGGTGGCGCGGCGGCATGGGCTCTATCTCCACGTCGATGCCGCATGGGCGGGGTCGGCGATGATCTGTCCGGAGTATCGGCATTTCTGGACAGGCGTCGAAGGCGCCGATTCGATCGTCTTCAACCCGCACAAATGGCTGGGCGCCCAGTTCGACTGCTCGATCCAGTTCCTGCGCGACCCCGAAAGCCATGTGAAGACGCTGGCCATCAAGCCGGATTATCTGAAGACGCACGGTCATGACGGCATCATCAACTATTCGGAATGGTCGGTGCCGCTCGGCAGGCGCTTCCGCGCCCTGAAATTGTGGTTCCTGCTGCGCGCCCATGGTCTGGAAAACCTGCGCATGATGATCCGCAATCATGTCGCGTGGAGCGAAGGGTTGGCGGCGCGGCTGGCAAGGGAGCCGGATTTCGAGATCGTCAGCGAACCGATGCTGTCGTTGTTCTCGTTCCGACACAAGACCGCAACCGATGCGGACGAGCACAATCTGCGCCTGGTCAATGCGATCAACGACGATGGCCGCATCTACCTGACGCAGACGAAGGTTGATGGACTGATAGCAATCCGTTTCCAGGTCGGCCAGTTCGAGGCGACCGCCGCCGATGTCGATATGGCTTTTGTGGTGATTACTGATATCGCACGTGGCTTGGATCGCTGATTTCGTTAGCCGGCTTATGCCTTTTCATCGGTTTCGTTTTCGACTATAGACAAGAAAAACGAAAACGGGAGGTTGCCTATGTATCTGTCGCCGCGCCATGCCGAGATTATCCAGATGGCCAAGGATCATGGCCGCGTGCTGGTCGATGATCTGGCCGCCCACTTCAATGTGACGCCGCAGACCATACGCAAGGACCTCAACGATTTGTGCGACCAGCGGCTGCTCTCGCGCATCCATGGTGGCGCGCTGTATCCCTCCGGCATCGAGAACATGGAGTATGAGGCGAGACGCAAGATCGCCGCCGACGAAAAGGAGGCGATCGGCCGTGCGGCCGCCAGACTGATTCCCGACAATGCCTCGCTGTTCATCAACATCGGCACCACGACAGAGTCGGTCAGCAAGGCGTTGCTCGATCACAACGGTCTCATGGTCATCACCAATAACATCAATGTTGCCAATAGGATGCGGATATATCCCTCGATCGAGGTGGTGATCGCCGGCGGGGTTGTGCGCGGTTCCGATGGCGGTGTGGTCGGCGAAGCGGCGGTCGACTTCATCAGGCAGTTCAAGGTCGACTACGCGGTGATCGGTGCATCCGCCATCGACCATGACGGCGCCTTGCTCGATTTCGATTTTCGCGAGGTCAAGGTGGCGCAGGCGATCATCGCCAATGCAAGGCATGTCATCCTGGTTTCCGACCAGACCAAATTCGAGCGAACCGCACCGGTGCGCATCGGCCATCTGTCGCAGGTCAACACCTTCATCACCGATCGTTGCGACATCCCGTCAGTGCGCAAGATCTGCCAGGAGGCCGAGGTTCAGCTGATCGAGACGTCGCTCGCCTAGGCGGTTTTCACCCGATATCACGCGCTCGTGATATTTCGTTTGACATTCGTTATCATTTCGAAATAATTCCGACACGGTTTCGTAAAAGCCCAAAAATGGTGCAATGCGAAATCGTTGGAGGAATTGTGGACGCATCTCCGATCCGTGACATTTTCGTCATAGGTGGCGGCATCAATGGCTGCGGCATTGCCCGTGATGCCGTCGGTCGTGGCTTTTCCGTGTTTCTCGCCGAGATGAACGACCTCGCCAGCGGAACCTCCTCGGGTTCGACCAAATTGATCCATGGCGGCCTGCGCTACCTCGAATTCTACGAATTCCGCCTGGTGCGCGAGGCGCTGATGGAGCGCGAGGTTTTGTGGAAGAACGCGCCGCACATCATCTGGCCAATGCGCTTCGTGCTGCCCTATGCCAAGGGCCTGCGCCCGGCCTGGCTGATCAGGCTCGGTCTCTTCCTCTACGACCACATTGGCGGGCGCAAATTGCTGCCCGCGACCCGGACGCTGGACATGGCCAGGGATCCGGCCGGTAAGCCTTTGAAGCCGCTGTTCAAGAAGGCCTTCGAATATTCTGATGGCTGGGTCAATGACGCGCGGCTGGTGGCGCTGAACGCACGTGATGCCGCCGACCGCGGCGCCACGGTTCGCACCCGCACGAAAGTGACCGGCGCGCGCCGCGAAAACGGCCTGTGGGCAATCCAGATCGAGGATCTGCAGACCGGCGAGACCGAGGAGATCAAGGCGCGACTGCTGGTCAATGCCGCCGGCCCCTGGGTCGATCATGTGCTGTCCGGCGTCGTCGGGCTCAACGATGTGCACAATGTTCGTCTCGTGCAGGGCAGCCACATTGTCATCGCCAGGAAGTTCGACGATCCACGCGCGTATTTCTTCCAGAACAAGGATGGCCGCATCATCTTCGCCATTCCCTATGAGGAAGAGTTCACCCTGATCGGCACCACCGACCAGGATTATCCCGGCGATCCGCATGACGTGAAGATCAGCGACACCGAGATCGATTATCTCTGCGCCGCGGCAAGCGAATATTTCGCCCAACCCGTCAAGCGCTCGGACATCGTTTGGACCTATTCGGCCGTCCGTCCGCTCTATGATGACGGCGCCTCCAAGGCGCAGGAAGCGACGCGCGACTATGTGCTCAAGGCCGATGGCGGCGAGGGCGCCGCCCCGATCGTCAACGCCTTCGGCGGCAAGATCACCACCTATCGCCGGCTGTCGGAATCGATGCTGGAAAAGATCGAGGGTTTTCTCGGCAAGCGCGGCAAGCCGTGGACGGCAAACGCGCCACTGCCGGGCGGCGATTTCCCGGCCACCGGTTTCGATGCCGAAGTGGCGAAATTGAAAACCGCTTATCCATTCCTCGACGCGCGCCTGGCTCGCCGGTTGACCCGGCTCTATGGAACCCGCGCGAGGATGCTGTTGGGGCTGGCCAAATCGAACGTCGATCTCGGCCGCAACTTCGGCGCCGATCTCTATGAGGCCGAGGTGCGCTATCTCGTTCAAAACGAATGGGCCGTCACATCAGAAGATGTATTGTGGCGCCGGACCAAGCGCGGTCTGCATCTCAGCCGCGAGCAGGTGGCGGCGCTCGATGAATTCATGCGCGGCATAAGCCGGCGCCATGTCGCGGCTGCCGAATGAAGAGGGGTTTGAGCTGATGCGGAAGGCCTGGGAGGAGGCGTCATGCTGGAACTGAGAAACGTCACCAAGACGGTCGGTGCGGTCGAGCATATAAGCGACGTGTCGCTGACGCTCCAGCACGGCTCGCTCAACGTCCTGCTCGGACCGACGCTTTCGGGCAAGACCAGCTTGATGCGGCTGATGGCCGGCCTCGATGTGCCAACCTCCGGTTCGATCTGGTTCGACGGTCAGAATGTCACCGGCGTGCCGGTGCAGAAGCGCAAGATCGCCATGGTCTACCAGCAGTTCATCAACTATCCGGCGATGACCGTCTATGAGAACATCGCTTCGCCGCTGCGGGTAGCTGGCATCGAGCAGGCCAGGATCGACAGCCAGGTACGTGAAGCCGCCGCACTTCTCAAGCTGACACCCTATCTCGACCGCACGCCGCTCAGCCTGTCCGGCGGCCAGCAGCAGCGCACCGCACTGGCGCGCGCCATCGTCAAGAACGCCAGCCTGGTCCTGCTCGATGAACCGCTCGCCAATCTCGACTACAAATTGCGCGAGGAACTGCGCGCCGAATTGCCCAGGATATTCGCCGCCGCCGGCACCATCTTCGTCTACGCCACCACCGAGCCGCACGAGGCCCTGCTGCTTGGCGGCAACACGGCGACGCTTTCGCAAGGCAAGATCACCCAGTTCGGACCGACCATCGAGGTGTTCCGCAAGCCGGTAGATCTGGTGACAGCCAGGACGTTTTCCGATCCGCCGCTTAACACCATCGTGCTCGCCAAGAAGGGTCGGGATTTCCTGCTCGAGGGCGGCGTGAACCTACCGGTGCCGGCCGAACTCTCCGGCATTGCCGACGCCATCTATACGATCGGTTTTCAGCCGCACCACTTGTCGCTCGAGCGGCCCAATGCGGCGGCGGTGCCGGTGCGTGCCAAGGTGACGATCACCGAGATCACCGGATCGGAGAGCTTCATCCATCTCGATTTCGCCGATGCGCGCTGGGTCATGCTGACCCATGGTATCAGGCATTTCGAGCCAGACGAGGTGGTCGAGGTGTTCATCGATCCGCGCCACATCATGGTTTTCGACGAGCACGGCAGCGCCGTGACTGCGTCGAAGCTGGCGGCTTGAGGGCAAAGAGATGGCACGCATCGACGTCAACCATGTCCGACATTCCTACCTGCCGAACCCGCAGAAGGATGCCGATTTCGCGCTGCGGGAAGTGCATCATGTCTTCGAGGACGGCGGCGCCTATGCGCTGCTCGGGCCCTCCGGTTGCGGCAAGACCACGCTGCTCAACATCATTTCGGGATTGTTGCACCCCTCGCACGGCCAGTTGCTGTTCAACGGCAAGGACGTGACCAATTTATCGACGCAGGAGCGCAACATCGCGCAGGTGTTCCAGTTCCCGGTCATTTACGACACCATGACCGTCTACGATAATCTGGCCTTCCCGCTGCGCAACCGCGGCGTGCCGGAAGCCGATGTCGACCGCAAGGTTCGCGAGACGTTGGAGATGATCGATCTGGCGTCCTGGGCGAAGAAGAAGGCGAGGGGCCTGACCGCCGACCAGAAGCAGAAGATCTCGCTCGGCCGCGGGCTGGTGCGCTCCGACGTCAACGCCATCCTGTTCGACGAGCCGCTGACCGTCATCGATCCGCACATGAAGTGGGTGCTGCGCTCGCAGCTGAAGCAGTTGCACCGCCGCTTTGGCTACACCATGGTCTATGTGACCCACGACCAGACCGAGGCGCTGACCTTCGCCGAGCAGGTCGTGGTCATGTATGATGGCGGCATCGTGCAGATCGGCACACCGGCCGAATTGTTCGAACGGCCACGCCATACCTTTGTCGGTTATTTTATCGGCTCGCCGGGCATGAACGTCATGCCGGTGGCAATCGACGGCAAGACGGCGACACTCGGCTCGCAGCGCATCGAACTGCCGGGCGCGCCAAAGGCAGGCAGCGGCGCCGTCGAGCTCGGCATCCGTCCCGAATATGTCCGGCTCGGCCGCGAAGGCATGGCCGTGCAGGTCAGCAAGGTCGAGGATCTCGGCCGCCACAAGGTGGTGCGCGCCAAGCTCGAAGGCCGCGATATTTCTGCCGTGATCGGTGAGGACGAGACCCTGCCCGCCGATCCGAAGGTGCGGTTCGACCCGGCCGGCATCAACATCTATGCCGATTCCTGGCGTGTCGAGATGGAGGCCTAGATGGAGAAGACCTGGAACAACAAGGCCTGGTTCATGGTGCTGCCGGTCCTCCTGCTGGTGGCGTTCTCGGCGGTGATCCCGCTGATGACGGTGGTCAACTATTCGGTGCAGGACACGTTCGGAAACAACGTCTTCTTCTGGAACGGCTCGGACTGGTACACCGAAATTCTGGAGTCGGAACGCTTCTGGCTGTCGATGGTCCGCAACCTGATCTTTTCCGCAACCATCCTCGCCATCGAGATTCCGCTCGGCATCTTCATCGCTCTCAACATGCCAAAGAAAGGCTGGGGCGTGCCGGTCTGCCTGGTGCTGATGGCTCTGCCGCTGCTGATCCCGTGGAACGTCGTCGGCACGATTTGGCAGGTATTCGGCCGCATCGACATTGGCCTGCTCGGCTACACGCTGTCGGCGCTCGGCTTCGACTACAACTACGTCAACGATCCGACTGATGCCTGGGTGACGGTCATCCTGATGGACGTATGGCACTGGACAAGCCTCGTCGTTCTGCTCTGCTACGCCGGACTGGTCTCGATCCCCGATGCTTTCTACCAGGCGGCCAAGATCGACGGCGCCTCACGCTGGGCAGTGTTCCGCTACATCCAGCTGCCGAAGATGAACCGCGTGCTTCTGATTGCAGTGCTGCTGCGCTTCATGGACTCGTTCATGATCTACACCGAGCCGTTCGTGGTCACGGGCGGAGGCCCTGGCAATTCGACGACGTTCCTGTCGATAGACCTGGTCAAGATTGCGATCGGCCAGTTCGATCTCGGGCCGGCGGCCGCCATGTCGATCATCTACTTCCTGATCATCCTTTTGCTGTCTTGGGTGTTCTACACCGTCATGACCAATGTCGATGCGGAGCGCTGAGATGAGCGGCGCCAACGAAGGAACGACGAGGCAGGACCGAGTGCGTGAGACGGCGGTTTCGGACGGGCTCGCCAGCACATTGTCGCAGGACCAGCTTGCGCGGCTGATGCGCCGACGCGGCGAAGAATCCCGGTTCTGGTGGTTGGTGCCGACGATCTACATCATCTTTCTGATGCTGCCGATCTACTGGCTGGTCAATATGAGCTTCAAGACCAATCAGGAGATTCTGGGCGCGTTTTCGCTGTGGCCGAAGAGCCCGACCCTGGCCAACTACATCGTGATCTTCACCGACCCGTCCTGGTACAAGGGCTACATCAATTCGATCATCTATGTCGTCATGAACATGGTGATCTCGGTTTCGGTGGCGCTGCCGGCGGCCTACGCTTTCTCGCGCTACCGGTTCCTCGGCGACAAGCACCTCTTCTTCTGGCTGCTGACCAACCGCATGGCGCCGCCGGCAGTGTTCGCGCTGCCGTTCTTCCAGCTCTATTCGGCGTTCGGGCTGATCGACACGCATATCGCGGTGGCGCTGGCGCACTGCCTGTTCAACGTGCCGCTGGCGGTCTGGATCCTCGAGGGTTTCATGTCCGGCGTGCCGAAGGAGATCGACGAGACCGCCTATATCGATGGCTATTCCTTCCCGCGCTTCTTCCTGAAAATCTTCATGCCGCTGATCGCAAGCGGCGTCGGCGTGGCCTGCTTCTTCTGCTTCATGTTCTCATGGGTCGAACTGCTGATCGCGCGGACCTTGACCACGACGGCCGCCAAACCGATCGCGGCGATCATGACGCGTACGGTCTCGGCCTCCGGGCTCGACTGGGGCGTGCTGGCCGCCGCCGGCGTGCTCACCATCCTTCCAGGCGCGCTCGTGATCTGGTTCGTCCGCAACTACATCGCCAAGGGCTTTGCCCTGGGGAGGGTATGACCATGAACCTCACCTGGATGGCATGGACGCTGCCAACGGCGATCTTTTTCATCACGATCCTGGTACTGCTCTGTGGCATGGCGGTCTGGGAATACGCCTCGCCTGGCGGCAATCTCCGGGTCGGCCTCCTGCGCTTCGAGACGACGCGCGGCGACCGCCTCTTTGTTTCGCTGCTCGGCAGCGCCTTTATCCATCTCGCTTGGCTGGGTCTTGTCGGACCCAACCTGTGGTGGGCTCTCGCTCTCTCCGTAGTCTACGCCGTCGGCGTGTTCCGCTACGTATAGAGGGGGAAACTGTTGGAGCGACCGCGTGCCGACGGCCGCTCCAGATCGCACTTGAAACTTGAAAAGTGGAGGAAACGAAATGCGAAGGCAATTTTTAACATCAACGACTGCGCTTGTCCTGCTCTGGGGAGCAGGCCAGGCCTATGCCGGAATGGACGAAGCCAAGACTTTCCTCGATAACGAAATCAAGGACTTGTCGACGCTCGATCGCGGCGCCCAGGAAGCCGAGATGCAATGGTTCATCGATGCCGCGAAGCCTTTCGCCGGGATGGACATCAAGGTGGTCTCCGAGACCATCGATACGCATAGCTATGAGTCCAAGGTCTTGGCGCCCGCCTTCACCGCGATCACCGGCATCAAGATCACTCACGACCTGATCGGCGAAGGCGATGTCGTCGAGAAGCTGCAGACGCAGATGCAGTCGGGCGAAAACATTTACGACGCCTACGTCAACGACTCCGACCTGATCGGCACCCACTGGCGGTACCAGCAGGCGCGCAGCCTGACCAAGTGGATGGCGAATGAGGGCAAGGATGTCACCAATCCCAACCTCGACCTCGCCGACTTCATCGGCACCAAGTTCACGACCGCTCCGGACGGCGACCTCTACCAGCTGCCGGACCAGCAGTTCGCGAACCTCTACTGGTTCCGCTACGACTGGTTCAACGACGAGAAGAACAAGGCCGATTTCAAGGCCAAGTACGGCTACGACCTCGGCGTTCCGGTCAACTGGTCGGCCTATGAGGACATCGCCGAGTTCTTCACCGGCCGCGAAATCGACGGCAAGAAGGTCTATGGCCACATGGACTACGGCAAGAAGGACCCCTCGCTCGGCTGGCGGTTCACCGATGCCTGGCTGTCCATGGCCGGCAATGGCGACAAGGGCCTGCCGAACGGTCTTCCGGTCGACGAATGGGGCATCAAGGTCAACGAGAAGTCGCAGCCTGTCGGCTCGTGCGTCGCGCGCGGCGGCGACACCAACGGCCCGGCTTCCGTATATTCGATCCAGAAGTACCTGGATTGGCTGAAGGCCTATGCGCCGCCGGAAGCCCAAGGCATGACGTTCGGCGAATCCGGCCCCGTCCCGTCGCAGGGCACGGTCGCGCAGCAGATGTTCACCTACACCGCCTTCACCGCCTCCTTCGTCAAGGAAGGGCTGCCGGTCGTGAACGCGGACGGCACCCCGAAATGGCGCTTTGCTCCCTCGCCGCATGGCGTCTACTGGAAGGACGGCATGAAGCTCGGCTACCAGGACGTGGGTTCATGGACGCTTCTCAAGTCCACGCCTGACGATCGCGCCAAGGCCGCCTGGCTCTATGCGCAGTTCGTCGTATCGAAGACGGTCGACGTGAAGAAGAGCCATGTCGGCCTGACGCTGATCCGCGAGTCGACGATCCAGGACAAGAGCTTCACGGAACGCGCTCCGAAGCTCGGCGGCCTGATCGAGTTCTACCGCTCGCCGGCCCGTGTTCAGTGGTCGCCGACCGGAACGAACGTTCCGGACTATCCGAAGCTGGCACAGCTCTGGTGGCAGGCGATCGGCGATGCGTCGTCGGGTGCCAAGACGGCGCAGGAGGCGATGGACTCGCTTTGCTCCGAGCAGGAAAAGGTCATGGAACGCCTGGAAAAGGCCGGCATCCAGGGCGATATCGGCCCGAAGATGGCCGAAGAGCATGACCTCGCCTACTGGAACGCCGACGCGGTCAAGAAGGGCAATCTCGCTCCTCAGTTGAAGATCGAGAACGAGAAGGAAAAGCCGGTCACCATCAATTACGACGAGCTGGTGAAGAGCTGGCAAAAGTAAGACTGTTCTAAGCGGGCGTCTGCGCCCGTGTGACATTGGGGGAGGCGGCATCTTGCCGTCTCCCCTGTTTGTGTAAAAGACAAAGCGGGGAGGCATAATGACCGGATATATCCTTGCCATCGACCAGGGCACGACTTCGACCCGGGCGATACTGTTCGACGGCGAGATGAAGGTCGCCGGCAGCGGGCAAAAGGAATTCGCCCAGCACTATCCGGCTTCCGGCTGGGTCGAGCACGATCCCGAGGATATCTGGGCGAGTGTGGTGTCGACCGTGAAGGCGGCGCTGAAGAAGGCCGGCCGGAATGCTTCCGACGTGGCCGCGATCGGCATCACCAATCAGCGCGAAACCGTGGTCATCTGGGACAGAGCGACCGGCAAGCCGATCCACAATGCCATTGTCTGGCAGGACCGGCGCACCGCGCCGCTGTGCCAGAAACTCAAGAAGCAAGGGTTGGAGAAGACATTCACTAAGAAAACCGGGCTGCTGCTCGATCCCTATTTTTCCGGCACCAAGATCGCCTGGATGCTGGACAAGGTGAAGGGCGCCAGAAAACGCGCCGAGAAGGGCGAATTGCTCGCCGGCACCATCGACAGCTTTTTGATCTGGCGGCTGACCGGCGGCAAGGTCCACGCAACGGACGCCACCAACGCCTCGCGCACGCTGGTCTACAATATCGCTGAGAATGCCTGGGACGACGAGTTGCTGTCGATCCTCAACATCCCGGTAGAAATGCTTCCCGAGGTGAAGGACTGCGCCGATGACTATGGAATCACGGAGAAAAATCTCTTTGGCGCCGAGATAAGAATCCTCGGTGTCGCCGGCGACCAGCATGCGGCAACCATCGGCCAGGCCTGCTTCGAGCCAGGCATGATGAAATCGACCTACGGCACCGGCTGTTTTGCGCTCCTCAACACAGGCAGCGACCTGGTGCGTTCGAAGAACCGGCTCTTGACCACCATTGCCTACAGGCTGAACGGCAAGACGACTTACGCGCTGGAGGGCTCGATCTTCATTGCCGGTGCTGCGGTGCAATGGCTGCGTGATGGCATCAAGGTGATCGGCAAGGCCGAACAGAGCGGCAAACTGGCTGATGAAGCCGATCCGACCCAAAACGTCTATCTGGTGCCGGCCTTCGTCGGGCTCGGCGCGCCGCATTGGGACGCCGAGGCACGCGGTGCGATTTTCGGACTGACGCGCAATTCAGGACCGGCGGAGTTTGCCCGCGCCGCGCTCGAATCCGTCGCCTACCAGACACGCGACCTGCTCGACGCCATGCGCAAGGACTGGAAAGGCGCTTCGGCCAAGACAGTGCTGCGTGTCGATGGCGGCATGGTGGCGTCGGACTGGACCATGCAGCGGCTGGCCGACATCCTCGATGCGCCGGTCGACCGCCCGACCATTCTCGAGACGACCGCGCTCGGTGCAGCCTGGCTGGCCGGCTCGAAAGCTGGCGTTTGGCCGGATGCAAAGAAGTTTGCGAAGAGTTGGGCACTCGAACGGCGCTTCAAGCCGGACATGGATGGCTCCGTGCGCGCAGCTAAGCTCGCTGGTTGGCGCGATGCTGTGCGCAGGACGCTCAGCGTGTCATAAACAGCCATCAGTGGCGGGTGATGGGGCGCGAGGAATGCAGCCAGATTGGTATCCTGCTTGGCGCGACGAGGCTATCGAACAGCTGAAGGCCAAGAATGCACGCTTGAAAAAAGATCTCCACCTCGGTAGCTGGTTGCGCTATGACTATGACCTGACGGCCGGAACGCTTCTGTTCTCGCAAGACGGGGTCGCCAAGGTCGTTACCGAAATCCAGATTGTCGGCTCAACCAGCACGGAGGCCGGAAACTGGCTGTGGGCTTGGGCAAATTCCAGCCCGCCCAGCGAGCTCCTCAGCGATGCAAAGCTAGTCCGATCCTTCGGGGAGCAGAATGGCATCGACGAACTGGCCCAAGCCTATGCGACGGATGCGGACAATGCGCTGGAAGTGGTTGGTTGGGAACTCAGTGCGGTGATGGCCCGTATCTGCAATGGGTTGGGTATCTATCGTTGTCCCAGCAGAGAGGACGGCGGTGGCTTTTATCTGATGCTCAAGAGCATCAACTGGGCAAGCTGACGGCAACTGTTCGTCTTCCGGCCAAAGGATCAAAAGCCCGCGCCGTTGCCGGCGCGAGCTCCACTAACGCATCTCAGCTACTTAAACGCGCCTTGATCAGTAAGGCGAACGGCACTCCTTGCGAGGGCCGTAATTCGGCTGGAACGTGTTGTCCGAAGCACGGTAGCTGCGATAGCGGTCGTAGCACCATTGGACGTGGGCGTTGCCTCCGTAGACGCGGTTGTTTTCGTTGTTGATGATTGCGCCGGTAATCAGCGCGCCAGTAGCGAAGGCGGCAAGCGGGAACCAATAATCGCCGTGACGACGGTAGCCGGGGCGATATTCGCGATAGCCCCGATGGCCGTTCCAATATGCGCCGCGATTGCGGGAAAAATTGCGGTCACGCGAAAAACTGCGGTCACGCGAAAAATTGCGATTGTGGCGGTCCTTACGCCACTCCCGGTACTGGACTGTCTGCACATCCGGCACCGCGACCTGGGATTGCGGCACATAGTTCGGTTGGGCATTAACGGACACCGCCTCCGCCGCAACGAATGTGACGGAGAGAGTGGCCGCCAGCAGGCTCGTTGTGATTCTGTTCATTGGTCTTCTCCTCGATAGTTTGGCGGACGTCCCTGTGCCGGGAAAACGAGCGGCCCATACAATTGTTCCCCAGACTGGATGCCGCTGTCGGGCAGAAATGCCAGTGTTCCCTTGGCTGTTCTCCCACCGATGGCGCGGCTGGCAAGTGTCGCGACAGGGCGAAGCCGCCCGTGTTTGCGAGCCCTCTTTTTCCGGTTGACCGGTCGAGGCACTCTCCCTATGTTCCGCGCAATTTCGAGGGCCGCCTTTCGCCCGCGGGAGCGCGTAGCTCAGCCGGTAGAGCAACTGACTTTTAATCAGTAGGTCATGGGTTCGAATCCCATCGCGCTCACCAAATCCACGCGATAAACTGTCACCCATCTCTCGGGAAGGGCACACCACAACCGGTGGGGAAGCCGTCAACGCTTCCAGAAAGCGCGGTGCGGTGCGAGCATCTCGTCGGCGATTTCGGGGAAGGGGCCAAAGACCTCGATCTTTTTCTGGCCGGAGTCGAGGACGGTGCGCGAAGAGAGGCTCATCGTCGGATTCTCTGCGTGATCCCCGGTGAGCGCCAGCAGCTCGGTCTCCTCGAAGCCGTAGACCAGCCGGCCGATATTCGCCCAGTAGAGCGTTCCGGTGCACATCGCGCAGGGCTCACCGGTTGAGACCAGCGTGCATTGCCATAAGAACTCCGGCTCGTAGGCTGCCGCGGCGCGCCGGGCGAGCTCCGTCTCGGCGTGGCGCACCGTGTCGAGATTGCCTTGCCGCATCAGCACCCGATCGTCCGGCCCGACCAGCACGCAACCAAACGGATGATGCCCATGCGCCGCCGCCTCGCGCGCGACCGCGTCGGCGGATCGAAGGTGGGCGAGCATCTGATCGCGTGTCATGGCAAGATCCTGTCATGCCGACATCCACCGATGAGCGGCTGAGCGAGATTGGTGCCAACGGACGCGAGTGGCAAGAGCCAACTTTTGCTTGAGACCTTTGCCTCGGGATATCAGACCTTTGCCCTACAATCCGCCGGCCGGTCTTGGCGTCGAACAGATGAGCACAGGCGCGGCAAAGCGGAAAGCCGGCTGAAAAGGCCATCCTCGCCGAGCTTCTCGAAGGAGTTCGGCGGCGCGAAAATGCGAACAGCGTCAGACCGAAGGCTCCCCGAACACCAGCGAAACATTGGCGCCGGCGTGGCGTTCGAGCCGGCCGGCGAGGTCGAGTTCCAGCAGCACCATGAAGACCTGGGCCGGGTGCAGGCCGGTGTGGCGGATGATCTCGTCGACCGCCACTGGCGTCGGGCCGAGCGCCTCGATGACGCGGGCGCGGTCGCTTTCGCCGGGCGGTGGTGTGGCCGAGAAGTCGGGCGGCTCTTCGAACGGCGGCACGTCGGGCGCCCGCATGCCGGTCAGCGGGGCGATCGCCCTGGAAATATCCGATGCCTCGGTGACCAGGGTGGCACCATCCTTGAGCAGGCCGTTGGTACCGGCGGCGCGTGGATCGAGCGGTGAGCCCGGCACGGCAAAGACCAGCCGGCCCATTTCGCCGGCAAGCCTGGCGCTGATCAGGGAGCCGGAGCGTTGCGCTGCCTCGACCACCACCAGCCCAAGGACCGCACCCGCAACAAGGCGGTTGCGGCGCGGAAAATCCTGGGCGCGCGGCTGCCAGCCGAACGGCATCTCCGAAATGATGGCGCCACGCTCGGCGATTTCCTCGCACAGGCCGGCATTTTCAGGCGGGTAAGGCAGGTCGAGACCGCCAGCCAGGACGCCGATCGTGCCGGTCGCAAGACTGCCCTGATGCGCCGCGGTGTCGATGCCGCGCGCCAGGCCGGAGACGATTGCGTAGCCGTCGCGGCCGAGGTCGGCTGCCAGCATGCGTGCCATCTTGATGCCGGCCAGCGACGCGTTGCGTGCCCCGACGATGGCGACACCCGGCAGCCGGAAAACAGCTGCGTTGCCCTTTACCGCCAGCAGGGGCGGCGGATGGTCCATGTTGCGCAACAGGGGTGGGTAGTCTGTCTCACCGATCCCGACAAAGCGGGCGCCGGCCTTTCCGGCTAGTTCCAGTTCCGCCTCGGCTTCGGCAACGGAAGGGATGCGAGCGATCCGGATGGCGCCGCCCGAAATCATCAGTTCCGGCAATATCTCCAGCGCCACCTCGGCCGAACCGAAACGGTTGATGAGGTCGCGAAAGGATGCGGGGCCGACATTCTGGGTGCGGATCAGCCGCAGCCAGCTCAGCCGCTGCCGGTCGCTGAGACGCGGCCCGGCGGCCGGCCCACTCACGACGGCGGCAGGCTCGCTCACCCCTTGGCTCCGATCTTGCCCTCGGTGCCGGCAAGCAGGCGTGAAATGTTTTCCCGGTGCTTGATGAAAACGATGATGCTCATCAGCACGAACAAGGCCGCATTCTGCGGTGTGCTCAGGACATGGAGGGCGATCGGCACGATGACCGCCGCTGTCAGCGCCGCAAGCGAGGAATACCGGAAGAGGAATGCCATCACCAGCCAGGCGACGGCGAAGATCAGCGCCACCTGCCAGGAAAGGCCGATCAGCACACCGAGATAGGTGGCGACGCCCTTGCCGCCCTTGAAACCGAGCCAGACCGGGAAGAGATGACCGAGAAAGGCGCCGAGACCGGCCCAGATCGCCAGGTCAGGCGCGAAATGGCCTGCTATCAGCACGGCGGCCGTGCCCTTCAGCGCGTCGAGCAGCAGCGTCGCGGCGGCAAGGCCCTTGTTTCCGGTGCGCAGAACGTTGGTGGCGCCGATATTGCCGGAGCCGATCTTGCGCACATCGCCAAGGCCAGCCGCGCGGGTGAGCAGGAGCCCGAACGGAATCGAGCCAAGCAAATAGCCGAACACGAGCGCTGGGATGAGGCTGTAAATCATTGTTTCCCCCGCATTTCCCCAGTTCGGCCGGATCAGGCGCGATGCGCCGTGGCCGGTTCAGGCGGAAAACACTGTGCGGCCCGCAACCAGCGTTTGCAAGACCTTGCCTTGCAGTCGCGCGCCTTCGAAACAGGTGTTTTTCGACCGCGAACGAATGCCGCTTTCGCTGACGATCCAGGGTCCGTCGAGGTCGACAAGCGCAAGATCGGCGACAGCGCCCGGCTTCAGCGTGCCGCCGGGCAGGCCGAACAGTTTTGCGGGAGCGGTGGACAGGGTTTCTATCAGCCGCAGCAACGGCACATCGCCATTGTGGTAGAGCCGCAGTGCGGCGCCCAGAAGCGTCTCCAACCCTATGGCGCCGGCCGCCGCATCGGCGAAGGGCAGGCGCTTGGTGTCGACATCCTGCGGATCATGCGAGGAGACGATGATGTCGATCGTGCCGTCCCTGACCGCCTCGATCATCGCCAACCGGTCTTCCTCGGCGCGCAAAGGTGGCGTCAGGCGGAAGAAGGTGCGGTATTCGCCGACATCGTTTTCATTCAGCGACAGATTGTGGATCGCCACGCCTGACGTCACCGTCGCGCCGTCGGCTTTCGCACGCGTTATGGCGTTTGCCGCCATCGCCGTCGAGATCTTTGCTGCATGGTACGAACCACGCGTCAGCCGGGCCAAGGCCAGATCGCGCTCCAGCGGGATGGATTCGGCTTCGCGCGGAACGCCGGAGAGGCCGAGCCAACTGGCGTAGAGGCCTTCATTCATCACGCCGGATGAACCGAGGTCCGCATCCTGCGTCTCATGCACGATGGTGGCGTCGAAGTCGCGCGCATAGGTCAGCGCGCGGCGCATCACCAGCGCGCTCGATATGGTGTGGCGGCCATCGGTGAAGGCGACGGCGCCGGCTTCGCGCAGCAGGCCGAACTCGGTCATTTCGCGCCCGTCGAGGCCCTTGGTGATCGCCGCAGCCGGAAAGACGTTGACGATGGCCGTGTCCTTGGCGGTGCGCAGCACGAATTCGACCAGCGCCACATTGTCGATCACCGGATCGGTATCGGGCATCATGACGATGGATGTGACGCCGCCGGCCGCCGCCGCGACACTTGCCGACGCAATGGTCTCGCGATGCTCGCCGCCCGGTTCGCCGATGAAGACACGGCCGTCGATCAGGCCTGGAATGATCGCCTTGCCGGCGCAGTTGATAACGGTGGCGCCCTCGGGCGCGCCCTGGTTCAGCGCTGCTTTGCCGGCGGCTACGATCTTGCGGCCATCGACGAAGACGGCGCCGACTTCATCGATGCCGCGCGAGGGGTCGACAACGCGGGCGCGCTCAAAGACCGTTATGCTCATGCGCCGCGGCCCTCTTGATTACGGCGCGGGTCAAGAAGCGCTTCCATCACCGCCATGCGCACGGCGACGCCCATTTCAACTTGTTCCTGGATGACGCTTTGCGGACCGTCGGCGATTTCCGAGGCGATCTCGACGCCGCGGTTCATCGGCCCGGGATGCATCACCAGCGCGTCATCCTTGGCGGCCTTCAGTTTCTCGGCATCGAGGCCGAAATAGCGGAAATATTCGCGGACCGAAGGCACGAAGGCGCCCTCCATGCGCTCGCGCTGCAGGCGCAGCATCATCACCACATCGGCGCCCTTGAGGCCTTCGGCCATCGAACGGGTTACGATGACGCCCATCTTCTCGATGCCGGTGGGCAGCAGCGTCGACGGAGCGACGACGCGCACCTGCGCGCCGAGCGCGTTGAGCAGCATGATGTTGGAACGCGCCACGCGCGAATGCAGGATGTCGCCGCAGATTGCCACGATGAGCTTCGACAGCGGACCCTTGGCGCGACGAATGGTCAGCGCATCGAGCAGCGCCTGTGTCGGGTGTTCATGCGCGCCGTCGCCGGCGTTGACGACGGAGCAGCCGACCTTCTGCGCCAGAAGGGCGGCAGCACCGGCCGATTGGTGGCGGATGATCAGGATGTCGGGCCGCATGGCGTTCAGCGTCATCGCCGTGTCGATGAGCGTTTCGCCCTTCTTCACCGAAGAGCTTGCCACCGACATGTTCATGACATCGGCGCCGAGCCGCTTTCCGGCAAGCTCGAACGACGACTGTGTGCGCGTCGAGGCTTCATAGAAGAGGTTGATCTGTGTGCGACCGCGCAGCGTCGAGGTTTTCTTCTCCGACTGCCGCGAGATCGCGACCGCCCGGTCCGCCCTGTCGAGCAACAGCTCGATATCGGCGGGGGAAAGGTCGCGGATGCCCAGAAGATGGCGATGAGGATAGGGGGACGAAGCGTCGGTCATCTCAAGGCGCTGCTATAGGGTGGAGACTTTGCGGCTGCAAGCGCCAGCTTTGCATTGTAGCCGTTCTCCTCAATTTTTTCGTGTAGATAGCCGATTGTATCGGCCGGTATTTTCATCGCGCGCGCTGCATGGCTTGGCTATATCTAGCCGACAGCCCCGGATTCGTGGCTTTCTGACGATAGAAGGATTGGGCGTGACCGACGACGTGACGAACCAGCCGCCGCCGCTGACGGGCGGCAACGCCTGGCGGGGCGATCCGTTGCTGATCCAGCTAGCGGAGCGTTTTTCCGATCCGGTGCGCCGGGAACTCGATGGTCTCGGCCGCTTTGTGCTGACGCAGGAGGCGCAGGAATTGGCGCGCCTCGCCAATGTCGAGACGCCGAAGCTCAGGACGCATGATCGCCAGGGACGGCGCATCGACGTGGTCGAGTTCCATCCCGCCTATCACGCCTTGATGCGCCGCTCTGTGGCCAACGGGCTGCATTCCTCGGTGTGGGAGAACGGCGACACCGAGATCGGCCGCCGCCATCAGGTCCGTGCCGCCCGGTTTTATCTGACGGCGGAGCTGGAGACCGGGCATCTGTGCCCCATCACCATGACCAACGCTTCGCTGGCGGCCTTGATGGCCAGCCCGAAACTGTTTCGCGAATGGGCGCCGCGCGTGACGACGCGCAAATACGACCAGAGCCAGAAACCGCCGGTCGAGAAGACCGGGCTGACCCTCGGCATGGGCATGACCGAGAAACAGGGCGGCACCGATGTGCGCGCCAATGTGACGAGGGCGGAACGCGCCGGCAGCGGTTTTTATCGTCTGAACGGGCACAAATGGTTCATGTCCGCGCCGATGTCGGATGCCTTCCTGGTGCTGGCGCAGGCGCCTGAGGGACTATCGTGCTTCCTCGTGCCGCGCGTTCTCGGTGACGGTTCGGGCAACGGCTTCCGCTTTCAGCGGCTGAAGGACAAGCTCGGCAATCGTTCCAACGCCTCCTCCGAAGTCGAATTTGTCAATGCTATCGGCGAGATGGTCGGCGAAGCCGGTGCCGGTGTGAAGACGATCATGGACATGGTCACCCTGACCCGGCTCGATTGTGCCATCGCATCGTCGGCGATCATGCGCGCGGGCCTGGCCGAGGCCGTTCACCACGCCCGCCATCGCCAGGTGTTCGGTTCGACCCTGATCGAGCAGCCGTTGATGCAGCGCGTTCTGGCCGACATGGCGCTCGATGTCGCCGCCGCCACCGCGCTGTCGTTCCGGTTGGCGCGCTCCTTCGACGAGGCGGCCAGCGATCGCGGCGAGGCGGCGTTTGCTCGGGCCATGACGCCGGTCGTCAAATACTGGGTCTGCAAGATCGCGCCGCCTTTGCTCTATGAGACTATGGAGTGCCTCGGCGGCAATGGCTATGTCGAGGAGGCGCCACTCGCCCGCTACTATCGCGAGGCCCCGGTCAACGCGATCTGGGAAGGCTCGGGCAATGTCATGGCGCTTGATGTGCTGCGCGTGCTCGGCCGTGCGCCCGGCCTGTTCGAGGATGTGCTGGCCGGCATCGACCGTGATCTCGGCGCCGGCGGACGCGGCACGATCGGCGTGCTGAAGGCGGCGATGCAGGTTGCCTCAACCGACGAAGGTTCTGCCCGGCTGCTGACCGAGCAGCTGGCGCTGTCGGCTGCGGCGGCGGAATTGCGCCGTCTGGGGGCAGGGCGGATCGCCGACGCTTTCGTCGAGACGCGTTTGGCCGGCCAATGGCGCAACACCTATGGCATGATCGATTCGCGCCACGATGCACGCATGATCATCGACACGCTCTATCCGCCGGTGAACTGAGCCGCGAGCATCGCAAAAACCGGCGCCATCCACAGTTTTGACGCGTTGGCGGGCATCTTCACGCGTATGGCTAATCGCCGTTAACCTTAACAAATGGTTTCCATTGCGATGGCGGACGGCAAGGCCCACTGTCCTAGTGCAAGCAGGGAATGGTTCAGATTGGCCGTCTCTTGCTTTGCGAAGCAGGAACACCGATGCGACAGGTACTGACCTCTTTTCTGGCCTTGCACTGGGCGATTGTTTTCGCCCTGCTTGCGCTAATCTGCATCGACGGAAACCGGGGTGTGGCGGCGGCGCTCGGCGTGCTGGGCACTACAATCGAGGGTACCCGCTTCGTCGACCTCGACAATTTCGTCGTCGTGGCGCCGCTCGCCACCGCATTGCTTGTCGTCGCGGTTCTGTTTTTCTGGGCCTTTGTCGAAGCCCTGGTCAACGACGCGACCAGCGCGGGCGCCGACAGCGTCGCCCGCATCGCCTTCATATGCGCGTCCGGCGTGTTGTCGCTGATCGTCGTCGGTGGCGCCGCGCAAGGCATCAACGGGCTGTTCATGGCTGTCGCCGTGCAACTGGCGGCACTTCTGGCGTCCTATGTCGCCATGCTTGCCGAACGGCGATCCTTGGTTGCGACAGCGGCTTCGGGCGAAAGCGAGATCCATGCCATCGCGCACGGCATGGCAAAAGCCGCGGCCCACAATTCGCTGCTTTCACTCATATCAGGCCGAACGGTGTCCAAGACCGGCTCCCATCCCAGGGGAGGCCGCTGATGCGCTACATCTTCGGATTCTGGGCGGCGCCGATGGCGATTTTCTGGGGCTGGTTCTATCTGTCGGCCAATGACATCAATTTCGGCTACACGATGCTCAGCCGACAGATGCACGACTTCTTCTTCCAGCTCTATGGTCAGATGCTCGGCATCGACCCGGCGATCATTCCCGGCATGGTGGCGAAGACGTGCGTCTTCGACGGGTTGCTGCTGATGGCGCTTTGGGCCTTCCGCCGTCGCCGCGAAATCGCCGGCTGGGTCAGACAGCGCTGGGCGGGTCCGGTTCCGTTCGAGCGGATGCGTGGAGCGACTGAAGCCGGTCCAAAACTCCCTGCAGAATAAACGCGGCAGCCGCCGAATCGATCTTGCCGGCGCGTTTGCGGCGCGAGAAATCCATCTCGATCAGCGTCCTTTCGGCCGCGACCGTCGATAGTCTCTCATCCCAGAGCACGAACGGCAGGTCGCTTATCTGGGCCATGTTGCGGACGAAGGCGCGTGATTTCTGCGCACGCGGACCTTCCGAACCGTCCATGTTGATCGGCAGCCCAATCACCACCGCGCCGGCATTCTCCTTGTGCAGCAAGGCGAGCAGCACCGCCGCATCGAGCGAGAATTTCCTTCGCATGATGACCGGGCGCGGATGGGCGAAGGAAAACCTCTGGTCCGAGACCGCGACGCCGATCGTCTTGTCGCCGAGGTCAAGCCCCGCCAGCGTCTTGCCGCCGGTTAGCCGCGCCGGCAATTCTTCGATCGTGATAATGCCCACCGGCCGTCCTTCGCCTTTCACCACCAGGTGTTTTGTCAAACGCGTGGCGGACAAGTAACCCTTTGATCTCGGGGCCATCGGCGTTCTATCCTTTGGCAAGATAAAAATCGAGGAATGCATTCATGAAACTGACCTGGTACGGCCACTCGGCCTTTCGCATCGAGACCGCTGATGCCAAGATCCTCATCGATCCCTATCTGATCGGCAATCCGTCCTGGACGGGCGGCTGGGAGGGACCGGCCGAGGGGATCACGCATGTGCTGCTGACGCATGGCCACAGCGATCACATCAGCGGCGCCGTGGAAGTGCTCGGCAAAAGCGGCGCGCAGCTGGTCGCCAATTTCGAGATCTGCATGTATCTGGTCGGCAAGGGGGTCAGCGACAAGAAGATCAACCCGGGCAACATCGGCGGCACCGTCGATTGCGGCAGCTTCACCACCACTTTTGTCCAGGCGCTGCACTCATCCTCGTTCCCCGGCGAGGGCGGCCAGAACACCTATCTCGGCAATCCGGGCGGCCTCGTCCTGCATTTCCCGGAAGACAAGACGCTCTATCACATGGGCGACACCGACATCTTCTCCGACATGGCGCTGATCAACGAGTTGCATGAACCCAAGGTCGGCCTGGTGCCGATCGGCGACCGCTTCACCATGGGCGGCGCGGTGGCTGCACTTGCCTGCCGGCGTTTCTTCAAATTCGATACCGTGGTTCCCTGTCACTTCGGCACGTTTCCGATGATCGATCCGACCGCCGACAAGTTCGAGGCCGGCATGGAAGGGTCCAGCGTGACGGTGGCATCGCCTGATATCGGTGAGACGATTACGATCTAGGCGTGGCGAAAGCGGAATAAGACCATGGCTTTGAGGAAATCTCTTTGTGTATCGATGTTGGTCGCGGCGTCGCCCGCGCTCGCCGCGGATGATTTCATCGAGGGCGTCTACCTGCAATCCGAGGAGCTTTGCAAACAGGCCAAAAAGGACACGCTGCAAACGCTGATCGACGCAGGCAACATCGTGCTTTCGGCGCACGGCCTGCAGAGCGTCGAATACAATTGCGAGTTTCTGCAGATCAGCAAGGCCACGGCTTCGCCGAGCTGGGCGGTGACGGCCATCTGCCAGGAACCGGGTTATGTCTTTCCCGACGTTCTCTCCGTGACGCAAATGAACGCCAAGCAGATCGATCTCGTGTCGGTTCGGCCCGTCGACGACGAAAGCGAAGCAAGCGGCAACAGCGGCAGCTACTATCTGTGCGAAGGCGTTGCTCTGCCATAGACGTATTCTGAGGGCCCACGAGCGGGCCGCCGGCACAGCCTGGTCTCTCGCACGATGCATGTTGCGCAGCGCGCGCGGCGCCGCTATAGCCCGAACTGGTTTTCCCCGAGGCAAAAACATGTCCGTAGATCTTCAGACAGTGAAGCGCGTCGCGCATCTCGCCCGCATCGCGGTGAGCGAAGAAGATGCCGAACGGATGACCGGGGAGCTGAACGCCATTCTGGGCTTCGTCGAGCAGCTGAACGAGGTCGATGTTTCCGGTGTCGAACCAATGACCTCGGTAACGCCGATGGACATGAAGAAGCGCAGCGATGTCGTCACCGACGGCGGCAAGGCCGCCGACATCGTCGCTAACGCGCCGGCGACCGAAGAGAATTTCTTCCTCGTGCCGAAGGTCGTGGAGTAAACCGGCCGATGGCAATCGAGATCGCCATTGAGAAGCCGCTCCAGGACGACGTGCGCAGGCTGGTCACGGAACTCAACGAGACCTTGCTCGAACTGACGCCGCCGGAGCATTGCTACCATTTGACGGTCGAGCAGATGGCCGGTGAGGACACGACGGTTTTCATCGCCCGCGATAATGGCCTGGCCATTGGCTGCGGCGCGCTGAAGCGTCATGACGGCGCCATTGGCGAGGTCAAGCGCATGTATATCAGGCCGTCGCATCGCGGGCAGAAGATCGGCGCGAAAATCGTTGAGCGGGTCGAATCGCTGGCGCGCAACGAGGGGCTGAAGCGCCTGGTGCTGGAGACGGGCGATCGTCATCCCGCGGCGTGGACAGTCTACGAACGCGCCGGGTTTTCGCGCTGCGGCCCGGTGCTGGATTATCCCGATTCTGAGTGGTCGGTGTTTTACGAAAAGAGCCTTTGATGAGCGACCTGACCCAGCTGACGATTTCACAGGCCCGCGCCAAGCTGCGCGACAAGGAAATCACCGCGACCGAGATCACCGAGGCCTATCTCGGCGCTATCGAGCGCGCCAATCCGGCGCTCAATGCCTATGTCGCCGTGACCGGCGACAAGGCGCGCGACATGGCCAAGGCGTCCGACGCCAGGCTGGTCAAGGGCGAGGGCGGTGCGCTGGAAGGCATTCCGTTGGGGATCAAGGACCTGTTCGGCACCGAAGGCGTCCACACGCAGGCTTGCAGCCATGTGCTCGACGGGTTCAAGCCGCGCTACGAATCGACCGTTACGTTAAATCTGTGGGCCGACGGCGCCGTTATGCTCGGCAAACTCAACATGGACGAGTTCGCCATGGGCTCGTCCAACGAGACGTCCTACTATGGCCCGGTCATCAATCCGTGGCGGCGCTCGCGCCTCGATACTGCGGTGATGCCCACGACGCATCAGGGCGACGGCGGCTTCGTTTCGGCCGGCGGCACGAGGACCGTGCGCAGCCTGGACAATGCGCAGTTGGTGCCGGGTGGCTCTTCTGGCGGGTCGGCCACGGCAGTCTCCGCCTTCCTGTGCGCCGGCGCGACCGCGACGGACACTGGCGGCTCGATCCGCCAGCCGGCCGCCTTCACCGGGACGGTCGGCATCAAGCCGACCTATGGCCGCTGCTCACGCTGGGGTATCGTCGCGTTCGCCTCGTCGCTCGACCAGGCCGGCCCGATCGCGCGCGACGTACGCGATGCCGCGATCCTGTTGAAATCGATGGCCTCTGTCGATCCGAAGGACACGACGTCGGTCGACCGGCCGGTGCCGGATTATGAGGCGGTGATCGGCAAGCCGATCAAGGGCATGAAGGTCGGCATTCCCAGGGAATACCGCGTCGACGGCATGCCCGAAGAGATCGAAGCGCTGTGGCAGAAGGGCATTGCCTGGCTGAAGGACGCCGGCGCCGAGATCGTCGACATTTCCCTGCCGCATACGAAATACGCGCTGCCCGCCTATTACATCGTGGCGCCGGCCGAGGCTTCGTCCAACCTCGCCCGCTATGATGGCGTCCGCTACGGCTTGCGCGTGCCGGGCAAGGATATCGTCGACATGTATGAGAAGACCCGCGCCGCGGGTTTCGGCCGCGAGGTCAAGCGCCGCATCATGATCGGCACCTATGTGCTGTCGGCCGGCTATTACGACGCCTACTATCTGCAGGCGCAGAAGGTGCGCAATCTGATCAAGCGGGATTTCGAGACTGTCTTCGCCGCCGGCGTCGATGTCATCCTGACCCCGGCAACGCCGTCCGCCGCCTTCGGCATCGCCGACGAGGACATGGCTGCCGATCCGGTCAAGATGTACCTGAACGACATCTTCACCGTCACTGTGAACATGGCGGGCCTGCCGGGCATCGCTGTGCCCGCCGGGCTCGACGCCAAGGGCCTGCCGCTCGGCCTGCAGCTGATCGGCCGGCCGTTCGATGAGGAAACCCTGTTCCAGACCGCTGCCGTCATCGAGCAGGCCGCAGGCACGTTCCAGCCGGAGAAGTGGTGGTAGGGACGTCGCTCGTCTAGCGCATGCCCTGAAAGTCGAATCGATTTTCGGAAGGATCCTGCGCAAAATCAAAGTGTTAGCGTCCTTTGAGCGCGCACGCCCGCGCGGCGCTGCAATGGGGTGAGCGATGTTCTTCTACCTGTCCAAGATCTTTTGGTTCTTCATCCAGCCGCTGAACCTGGCGATCTTTCTGCTGCTGGCGGGATTGCTCGCGGCCATGATCGGGCGCCGGCGGCTGGCGGCTACCGGCAGCGTGCTGGCATTTCTGGTCCTTGCGCTGTCAGCGTGGACGTCGCTCGGCGCCATGATGCTCAATCCGCTGGAAGAGCGCTTCGCGCGCCCGCCGCTGCCGGCAAAGGTCGACGGCATCGTCGTGCTCGGCGGCGGCTTCGAGGGCGCCATCAATCTGGCGCGCGGCGGCTATGAGTTGAACAGCAGCGGAGATCGGATGGTCGAGACCGCAGTTCTGGCCCGGCGCTTTCCTACCGCCAAGGTGGTCGTCTCCGGCGGCACCGGCGCGTTGTTTCTCGATGGCGAGGGCGATGCCGCAACCGCGCCGCGCCTGCTCACCGCGCTTGGCGTGGCCGCCGATCGTCTGATCCTGGAGAACAAGTCCCGCAACACCTATGAGAACGCGGTCTTCACCAAGGAGTTGCTAACGCCGAAGCCCGGCGAGACCTGGCTGCTGGTGACTTCGGCCTTCCATATGCCGCGCGCCAAGGCGCTGTTCGACAAGGCCGGCTTTGCGACTGTTCCCTGGCCGGTCGACTATCGCACCTCGGGCAAAGAAGGCATCGGCCTGTTCCGCGACAATCCAGCCGATTCGCTGCAGGCCGCCACCATGGCCATCCGCGAATGGATCGGGCTTTTTGCCTACTGGCTGTCAGGCCGGATCGATCAGCCTTTTCCAGGCGGCTGACCGATCACCGCCTGCCTGGCGGCCGAGAAGAACTGGCGCCGCACCAGAACGGCCAGCAGCAACAGCGTCGACAACACGAACACCATTGGGTCGACGAACCAGCCGAGATAACCGATCGAGAAGAACACGCCGCGCAGGCCGGAGTTGAAGTGCTTTCCGGCCAGCATGTTCATTTGCGCCGCACGCCACACCGCCGTTTCGGTGACCGGATTGCGTGAGGCTTCGCCATGCGGGATCGGCACGGCGCCGATCAGGATCGTGCAATAGTTGAACAGCCGGTACGCCCAGCCGAATTTGAAGAACGAAAACGCCAGGATCAGCACCAGCCCGAACACCTTTATCTGGAAGGCCGCGCGCGACGGCGCGCCACCCAGGGGCAGGTCGCTGAGCACTTCAAGAACCCGGTCGGATGCGCCGAGCAGGGCAAAACAGCCGCCGATGGCGATCAGCGAGCTGGAGGCGAAGAAGGCGGTGCCTTGCTGCAGCCCGCTCATGATGGCGGTATCGACGATGCGGATCTCGCGCTCGGCCATGGTCCGCATCCAGGCTTGCCGCTGTGCATTCATCGCCGTCGTCAGTGACATGCGGCTGACCAGCTTGCCGTCGGAGGCGAACGTGTGCAGCAGCCACGCGACGAGGAAGAAGGCCAGCGCCGCGAGATCGGCTGTCGAAAGATCGAGGGAATCGCCCATGCCTGAATTTAGCACATTCAGCGCGATCGCTTCGATGTCCGCCTACAGCGATAAGGCACCAATGTCGCTGCCGGAGCAAACAAGGTCGGCGGGTGCAGCGCCGCGATTTCCAAAAGAGCGGAAACATCGTGGGAATTCCTATATGTAGTCATCGACCTGACGCCAGGAGACAACGCCGCGTGTTCCTTTCGGTTTTCGACCTGTTCAAGATCGGCATAGGACCCTCGAGTTCGCACACGATGGGGCCGATGACAGCCGCTGCGCGGTTTCTCGACGAGGTCGCGGGAAATGACTGGCCGCGTCCGGCGGGCGTCAAGGTCGATCGGCTTGGCGCAAGTCTGCACGGGTCACTCGCCTACACCGGTATTGGCCACGGCAGTGATCGCGCCGTCATGCTCGGCCTTGCCGGCCTGACGCCGCAGACGGTCGATCCCGACCAGGCCGATGGCATTGCCAGCCGCATCGCCGCCGAAAAGCGCATTTCGCCGCCCGGCCATCCCGCCTATCGCTTCGATCCGGCCACCGATCTGGTGCTGGACCGCAAAACGCCGCTCACCGGTCACGCCAACGGCATGGCGTTCTACGCCTATGATTCCGGCGGCCGCCTGCTGCTCAAGCGCATCTATTATTCGATCGGCGGCGGCTTCGTGGTTTCCGAAGAAGAACTGCAGCGGATGAAAGCCAAAGGTTCGGTGACAACCGAAGGCAAGAAAGTGCCTTATCCGTTCAAGAATGCGGTCGAGATGCTGGCCATGGCCGGCAAAAGCGGCCTTTCCATCGCCGACATGAAACGCGTCAACGAGGAGACGCAGATGACGCGCGAGGAGCTCGACGCCGGCCTCGACGGAATCTGGAGCGCCATGAAGGGCTGCATCGACCGTGGCCTGTCGCAGGATGGCATCATGCCGGGTGGGCTGAAGGTGCGCCGCCGTGCCCGCATGCTGCACGATAAGCTGCAGGAGCAGTGGCAGCAGAACAAGCCCAATCCTTTGCTCGCCAATGACTGGCTGTCGATCTACGCCATGGCCGTGAACGAGGAAAATGCCGCCGGCGGCCGCGTCGTCACCGCGCCGACCAATGGCGCTGCCGGCACGCTGCCGGCGGTGCTGCGCTACTGGCTGCATTTCCATCCCGAGGCGGACCAGCCGAGCATTCGTGATTTCCTGCTGACGGCTGCCGCCGTTGGCGGCATCATCAAGACCAACGCGTCGATCTCGGGCGCCGAGGTCGGCTGTCAGGGCGAGGTCGGCTCGGCATCGGCGATGGCGGCGGCCGGCCTGTGCGCCGTCATGGGCGGCACGCCCGAGCAGGTCGAGAATGCCGCCGAGATCGCGCTCGAACATCATCTCGGCATGACCT
The DNA here is from genome assembly GCF_040319805.1 of Mesorhizobium sp. M0848. NCBI lineage: Bacteria > Pseudomonadati > Pseudomonadota > Alphaproteobacteria > Hyphomicrobiales > Phyllobacteriaceae > Mesorhizobium > Mesorhizobium sp. M0848. The sequence goes on from NZ_JAMYOM010000013.1 coordinate 58,129, forward strand.
GCGATCCGGTCGGCGGGCTGGTGCAGGTGCCGTGCATCGAACGCAATGCGTTGGGCGCGGTCAAGGCGGTGACGGCAGCGTCACTGGCCATCAAGGGCGACGGCATCCATTTCGTACCGCTCGATGCGGCGATCGAGACCATGCGCCAGACCGGCCTCGACATGAACGAGAAGTACAAGGAAACCAGCCTTGGCGGGCTTGCAGTCAACGTCGTGGAGTGCTGAAGGCTGGCCTAAACCGCCACTGTGGAGAAGTCGATCCGGTCGTTGACGCGTTCGCGTGCAGGACTAACCTTAAGCGATGTCTCTCAATCTCATAAAACTCTGTGTCGGCTGCGACAGCGTCGAGGATCTCGAAGAGTGGATCGCCTTCCGCCTCGACGAGCGGCGGCGCGCCGGTGAGCCGGTCGAGCAGTATCACACCACCCGTATGATGCCGACGCGCGGCGCCGAGGTTACCGATGGCGGTTCGCTCTATTGGGTGATCAAAGGCAATGTGCAGTGCCGCCAGTTGATCACCGAAATCCGGCCGTTCACCGACAGTGAAGGCATAGGCCGTTGCCATCTGATACTCGACCCCGAGGTTGTACGCACCGACTGGCAGCCACGCCGGGCTTTTCAGGGCTGGCGCTACCTGAAGCCGGCGGACGCGCCGCTCGATCTGGGTAAGGGCAAGGCCGGATTGATCGAGATGCCGCCGAAACTCAGGCGCGAGCTGGCCGATCTCGGTCTGCTCTGACCCCAGGTGGCATCACCGCCTGGCCCTTTGCACTGCCCGATGTGGGGCTTGCAAGCGATGTGGCAACGCCACATCTTGTTTTTCATGAGCGATAAGAAGCAGCCTGTGCCAGCGGGGACCAATCCTGCGCCGATCAAGCCTCAATCCAACGCCGGCGAGATCGACGCCTTCATTCGTCAGGCGAGGACACTTGCCGCGTCGGCGACCGATTCGGGCAGGCTGATCCTTGCTCTCGACGCAACAATGAGCCGCCAGCCGACCTGGGATCTGGCTTGTGAGCTGCAGGGCCAGATGTTCGACGCTGTCGGCAAGGCCGGAACCCTCAGCGTGCAACTGGTTTATTTTCGTGGTCTCGGCGAGTGCCGTTCGTCCGCTTTCGTGAGCGACACCAATGCCTTGAAGCAGCTGATGACGCGGATCGAATGCCGCAGCGGCCACACCCAGATCGGCAAGGTCCTGACGCATGCGTTGAAACAGACGGCGGCCGCCAAGGTCAATGCGCTGGTCTACATCGGCGACGCGATGGAAGAGAATATCGACGATCTGGCCGAAAAGGCCGGCAGCCTCGGCCTTCATGGCGTTCCCGTCTTCGTGTTTCAGGAAAGCCATGATTCCGGCGCAGAAAAGGCGTTCAAAGAGATTGCGCGGCTGTCCAAGGGGGCTTGGTTTAGATTTGATCGGCGGGCTGCCGCGACCCTGGCAGGACTGCTTTCGGCCGTCGCCGTGTTTGCGACCGGCGGGTTGAAGGCGCTCGAAGCCAGGGGCAGGCCGGAAGACCGGCTGATGATCGAGTATCTGCGGGGCGGCGGAAAATAATGGGCGCGATCATCGCTTTTGGAGCGTTGCTTCTGCTGCTCCTCGGCGCGGTGACGATCTTTCTGCGTGCCGAGCCGGCGAAACTGGCGAGCACGCTGCGAACGCTCGGGCCGGCTCTTCTGGCACTTGTCGGCGTCGCCGTGCTTGTGGTCGGCCGGGAAGGCATCGGCGGCATGATTCTCACCGGCGCAATTGCCTGGTATGGTTCCATGCGCATGAAACGCCAGCCGGCCGGGCTTGCACCGGGCAAACGCTCGACGGTGCGCACAGCGGCATTGGAAATGGAACTCGATCACGATACCGGCGGCCTCGAAGGACTGGTCCTGGCTGGCCGCCACGAAGGCAAGATGCTTGGCGCGATGGGGCTGGCGGAATTGCAACACCTCTACCGCGAACTCTCCGGCGATCCGGAGAGCCGACAGCTGCTAGAGACGTATCTTGACGGCAGATTTCCCGTCTGGCGCAAAAACGCTGAGACGAACGGTGGCGAAGGGCTGGGTGTTGCGCCAGGTCCGGGCGCCATGACTAAGGAGGAGGCCTACAAGGTCCTTGGTCTTGAAGCGGGGGCCGCCGCGGCGGATGTCCGCAAGGCGCACCGCCGCCTGATGCAGCGCCTGCACCCCGATGTCGGCGGCACGTCTTTCCTGGCGGCGCGGATTAACGAAGCCAAGGACGTCTTGCTCTCCAATCACAACTAGTCTCCTTCGACGCAGAATTTTTCCGGGAGATGGCTTGCACGCCGTCCTACTGCTGGACGGCGTAGCACTCGATGTTCTTCTTCTTCAAAGCGGTACAGGCCTTCCAGGCGGCGGTCTTCGAACCGAAGCCACCGAAGCGGGCGCGGTAGTAGGTGACGCCATCCTTGTCGAAGGCGACAGTGAAACCGGAAGCGTCCGCCAGCACCTTGGGCGCCTGCTTGGTGGTCTTGTCGAGAAAGGCCTGGGCCTCGGACTGCTTGGGCGACGAGGCGACCTGAATGGCCCAACCCGAAGGCACCGACGCGGTGTTGACCGGGTCGACAGCCGCCGGCGTCGGCTCGGCATAGGCCGCTACAACCTGGGCCGTCGCGACTTGGGGGGCTGAAACGATGACGGTCTTGACCTTTCTGGTCTTGACGACGGGGGCTGCTTCTCCGGCCTGCGCGGTATCGTCTTCCGCGACCGTGGCGTCCTCGGCAACGGTGACATCGTCCTGCGCTATGACAGGCTTGTCGTCCGGTGTCGGAGCGTCATGCTTGGGCAGGAGAACCTTGGCAAGGGCGGTGATCGGGTTGTTGCCACCGGCCTTGGCGACCAGATCGCCACCACCGCGAGTCGACGCCCTCGGCAGATAGGTGTTGATCAAGCTGGCCATCTGATTGTCGCGGCTGCCGCCCGAGGTGCCGCCCATGACCACGCCGACGATGCGGCGATTGCCATCGGAAACCGATGAGACGAGGTTGAAGCCGGAGGCGCGGGTGTAGCCAGTCTTGATGCCGTCGACGCCCTTGATGCGTCCAAGCAGACGGTTGTGGCCGTTGATGCGCTGGCGCCCATAGAGAAAGGAGCGCTGCGAGAAATAGCCGTAATACTGGGGAAAATGCTCGCGCAGCGCGATGCCGAGCGTCGCCATGTCGCGCGCGGTGGTGAACTGGCCGGGGTCGGGCAGGCCATTGGCGTTGCGGAACACGGTGCCGTTCATCCCCAGCGCACGCGCCTTGGCGGTCATCATGCGGGCAAAAGTGGTTTCATTGCCGCCGAGCATTTCGCCGAGCGCGGTGGCCGAGTCATTCGCCGACTTGGTGACGATCGACAGGATCGCGGTCTCGACCGTGACGGAACCGCCCGGCTTCACGCCAAGTTTCGTCGGCGCCTCGGCGGAGGCCTTGGCGGAAAACACCACTGGCGTGTTCCTGCTGATCTTGCCCTTCGCCATCGCTTCGAAGGTCAGATACAGCGTCATCATCTTGGTCAGCGAAGCCGGATAGCGCCTGCCGTTGGCGTCGGCGGAGTAGAGCACTTTGCCGGTCTTGGCATCCACGACGATGGCCGCCTGCCTGGCCGCCAGCGACGAGGCAACGTCGCCAAAAACGAATGTCATCGCCAGGGCGATGATCATCATCGTTTTGAGAGGGGAGGTAGATTTGGAAACGATGCCCAACAACGCCTTACGCACTGGTACTTCCCTTGGATTTCTTCGTTGCGTTGGAGGCGGCAAAGGGTCCTGCCTCGCTTCCGGCCAAGCTACCGGCGCAGCGTTACCAATCCGTTTATGGTAACCGCCGCGTTCACCATTTTCTTCGGGCTTGTGGCTCTCTTTATTCGATTTTTAGCCATTGGCTGCGCAGGCGGGTCCGCAAGCCCGCGAAATCTTGACTTTTGTGCGGTGCACAATATATTATCTTGCATTGCACAAGGGCGCCCCGAAGAAGGACGCTTCAACCGTCAAGGGAATCGTGAAATGACCCAGACCTATGAGGACTTCAGCAAATACGGCAAAGAGTTCGCCGACACCGGATTGAAGAGCTTTGCGTCGCTGTCCAAGGGCGCGCAGGCGATTGCCACCGAAGCTGGTGAATACACCAAGAAGAGTTTTGAAACCGGCAGCGCCACGGTGGAGAAGCTGTTTTCAGCCAAGTCGCTGGAAAAGGCGATCGAGATCCAGTCGGATTACGCCAAGCAGTCCTATGAGGCGTTCGTCGCCGAGGCCACCAAGATCGGCGATCTCTATGCCGAACTCGCCAAGGAAGCTTACAAGCCATTCGAATCGATCGTTGCCAAGGCAAAGTAATTTTGCCCGGGCGAACTGATTTCGCCTGACGTGACCCCAGATTCAGCCTTTGAACCCGAGAAAAAGCCCGGCCACGGAAACGCGGCCCGGCTTTTTCGTGTCAATTTCCGTTCCAGAGCCTCGCGCCCCTTCACGATTGCGAAAATCGTCCAAGTTTGGTGACCTAGCCATATTGTCAGCTAACCAGAAGGGCTTAAAATCGTACATCGAACACCTACATGTCGAACTCGCATGGGGAATCGAAAGAGGCAGGAATACGTGACGATCGGTTTGACTGCCACGAGACGAGTGGTGCGGATGCAAGACGGCGACGGTAACGGCAATGGGGCCGGCCGTGGGACGGCCGTCATCACGCGCACCAAAACCAAGACCAAGAAGCCCAGCCTTTATCGGGTCCTCATCCTCAACGACGACTACACTCCGATGGAGTTCGTGGTTCACGTGCTGGAGCGTTTTTTCCAGAAGGATCGCGAAGCCGCCACACGCATCATGCTTCATGTTCACAATCATGGAGTGGGCGAGTGCGGGGTCTATACATTCGAGGTGGCCGAGACCAAAGTGTCCCAGGTCATGGATTTCGCCCGACAGAATCAGCATCCGCTGCAATGCGTGATGGAGAAGAAGTGAGGTAACATGCCGGCTTTCTCCCAAGGCCTGGAAAAGGCGCTTCACCAGGCGCTGACGCTCGCCAATGAGCGGCACCATGAATATGCAACCCTAGAACATCTGCTGCTCGCGCTCATCGACGACACCGAGGCGGCCGCCGTCATGCGCGCCTGCAATGTCGATCTCGATGAGCTCAAGCACACGGTTCTCACCTATATCGACACCGAGCTCGACAACCTCGTCACCGGTTACGACGAGGACTCCAAGCCGACCGCCGGTTTCCAGCGCGTCATCCAGCGCGCGGTGATCCATGTGCAGTCGTCTGGCCGCGAGGAGGTTTCGGGCGCTAACGTCCTCGTCGCCATCTTCGCCGAGCGCGAGAGCCATGCCGCCTATTTCCTGCAGGAACAGCAGATGACCCGCTACGACGCGGTCAACTACATCTCGCACGGCATTGCCAAGCGTCCGGGCGCATCGGAGACACGCTCGCCGCGCGGTGCCGATGACGAGCAGGGCGGCCAGAACGGCGCCGAGCCACAAGAGGAAGGCGGCAAGAAGAAGCAGCAGCAGGATGCGCTGACGGCTTATTGCGTCAATCTCAACAACAAGGCCAAGGCCGGCAAGATCGACCCGCTGATCGGCCGCGAGTCCGAGATCAACCGCACCATTCAGGTGCTGTGCCGCCGCTCGAAGAACAACCCGCTCTATGTCGGTGATCCCGGCGTCGGCAAGACGGCGATCGCCGAGGGTCTGGCCAAGCGCATCGTCGAGGGCGACGTTCCCGAAGTGCTGCACAACGCCACCATCTTCGCGCTCGACATGGGCACGCTGCTCGCCGGCACGCGCTATCGCGGCGATTTCGAGGAACGGCTGAAGCAGGTCGTCAAGGAACTCGAGGACTATCCCGGTGCCGTGCTGTTCATCGACGAGATCCATACGGTCATCGGCGCAGGGGCTACTTCAGGCGGCGCCATGGATGCGTCCAACCTGTTGAAGCCGGCGCTGTCATCGGGTGCGATCCGCTGCATCGGCTCGACCACCTACAAGGAATTCCGCCAGTTCTTCGAGAAGGACCGTGCTTTGGTGCGGCGCTTCCAGAAGATCGACGTCAACGAACCGACCATCGCGGACGCCATCGAGATCATGAAGGGCCTCAAGCCCTATTATGAGGAGTTCCACAAGGTGAAGTTCACCAACGAGGCGATCAAGGCCTCGGTGGAGCTGTCGGCACGTTACATCAACGACCGCAAGCTGCCGGACAAGGCGATCGACGTGATCGACGAGACCGGCGCCTCGCAGATGCTGGTTCCGGAAGCCAAGCGCAAGAAGACGATCGGCATCAAGGAGATCGAGGCGACGATCGCCACCATGGCCCGCATCCCGCCGAAGACGGTTTCGGCCGATGACGAGAAGGTGCTGCAGGGTCTCGATATCGAGCTGAAGCGCGTCGTTTATGGCCAGGACACCGCGATCACCGCGTTGACCTCGGCGATCAAGCTGGCGCGTGCCGGCCTGCGCGAACCGGAGAAGCCGATCGGCTCCTACCTGTTCTCCGGCCCGACCGGCGTCGGCAAGACCGAAGTGGCCAAGCAGTTGGCCGCGTCGCTCGGCGTCGAGCTGATCCGCTTCGACATGTCGGAATATATGGAACGCCACACCGTCTCGCGGCTGATCGGCGCTCCTCCCGGCTATGTCGGCTTCGACCAGGGCGGTCTTCTGACGGACGGCGTCGACCAGCATCCGCATTGCGTGCTGTTGCTCGATGAGGTCGAGAAGGCGCATCCGGACCTGTTCAACATCCTGTTGCAGGTTATGGACCATGGCAAGCTGACCGACCACAATGGCAAGCAGATCGACTTCCGCAATGTGATCCTGATCATGACCACCAATGCGGGCGCGTCGGATGCGCAGCGCGCGGCGATCGGATTCGGCTCGACCAAGCGCGAAGGCGACGATGTCGAGGCGATCAACCGGCTGTTCACGCCGGAATTCCGCAACCGTCTCGATGCGATCATCCCGTTCGGCTCGTTGCCGGTGCCGGTCATTCATCAGGTGGTGCAGAAGTTCGTCATGCAGCTCGAGGCCCAGCTTTCCGAGCGTGGCGTCACCTTCGACCTGTCGGCCGATGCGATCGCCTGGCTCGCCGACAAGGGCTATGATGAGCGCATGGGAGCGCGGCCGCTCGGCCGTGTGATCCAGGAGCACATCAAAAAGCCGTTGGCCGACGAGGTGCTGTTCGGCAAGCTCAAGAAGGGCGGCACGGTGCGTGTCACCGTCGAGAAGAAGGAAACCGGCGAGACCGGCCTGAAGCTCGAATCACTCGCCGACGAGGCGCCGGTGAAGCCGAAGAAGGAAGAGCCGGAAGAAACAACGAAGCCCAGAAAGGCCGTGACGAAAAAGCCCGCGGCCAAGAAGCTGGTGGCGCAGAAGCCCGAAGCCAAGGGCAAGGACGGCGGCAAGCGCAGCCTCGTGCCGCAACTGCCCCGAAAGAACTGACCTTGACGAAAGTCGAAAAAAGCCCCGGAAATGAACTGACCCCATAAAGTTGGACGGTTCATTGAGTTGGTAGGTTTAAGGGCTGGTTCCTGTATTGCACAGGGGCCAGCCCTTTCAGTTTCAGTTTGATGCGGCGGTGGTTGTAATAGTCGATGTAGTCCGTGATGGCGTCGTCCAGGCTTTGAACGGTGTCGAAGGTTCCGGGATGGAAGAGCTCGGATTTGAGGATGGCAAAGAAGCTCTCCATTGGGGCGTTGTCGAGGCAATTGCCTTTGCGTGACATGCTCTGTTGGAGGCCTCTGGCTTCCAGCCTGCGTTGGAATGCCGACATCTGATACTGCCATCCCTGATCGGAATGCAGGATCGGCCTTTCGTTCTCACCAAGCCGGGCGAGGGCTTTGGTCAGCATATTGTCCACCATTTTGAAGCGTGGCCGCCGCGCCGTCTCGAACGCGACGATCTCGCCATTGTAGAGATCCATGACCGGGGACAGATAGAGCTTGTCGCCGGCCAGGCTGAACTCCGTCACGTCGGTCACCCATTTGCGGTTGGCGCGGTCGGCGCCGAACTTGCGCTGCAACAGATCGGGAGCGGTCCGCCCAGCCTCGCCCCTGTAGGAGCGATACTTCTTCGGCCTGACCAGCGACTTCAATCCCATCCCGGCCATCAGGCTCTGGACGGTCTTGTGGTTGACGCGCCGGCCCAACCGGTGCAGTTGCGCAGTCACCCGGCGATAGCCGTAGCGACCCTTGTGGCTGTCGAAGATGGCCTTGATCGCCGCCTTCAGCGCCGCATGGCGGTCCGAGCGCTTCGCTGCTTTCTGTCTGTAATAGAACGTGCTGCGCGCAAGCTTCGCCAGCTCGAGCAGCCCCTCAAGCGAATGCAACGGCCTTAACGCCTGGACGGCTTGCGCTTTTTGAGCGCATGTCCCTGCGTTAAGGCCTCTAGTTTTTTTAGGTAGTCGTTCTCCATCCGCAGATGCTTCAGCTCAGCCAGCAGTTCTTCGCGGCTTTTGGCCTCGTCACTGGCTGCAACAGGCACTGCGGGGGACGGCGGCTTTGACATGGGTCGTCCTCTGGGACGTGGGCCGAGCGCCTCTATCCCGCCCGCATGATAGCGCTTCTCCCAGCCCGTCAGGCAACTGGCATTGCGGATATTGAACAATGCAGCCGTCTGCCGATACGACAGACCTTCCTCCCACATTCGCTCAAGCACCGACAGCCTGAACGCCGCGTCGTAACGACCGTACTTACCAGATAGCCCGGCATCGCCATGCGCCTGGTACAACGCAACCCACTTGCGAACAGTGGCCGCATCAACGCCATGCATCGACGCCGCACTCGCGCAGCTCTCATCCCCGCCTAAATAGCTATCGACAACCGAGCGCTTGAAACTCTCGCTGTATTTGGACATGCAAAACCCCCGAAGGTTGTGTCCAACTTTCGGGGGGTCAGTTCAAAACGGGGCTTTTTTCATTGGAGCGGGAGGACGCATGGCCGGGCAGATCATTATCCTGAACGGCGCGCCGCGATCGGGAAAATCAAGCATCGCGAGGGCTATTCAGGAGAGCTTCGACGGCGTCTGGCTCAATCTCGGCGTCGACGTCTACGAGCAGGCCACGCCGGCACGCTATCGGCCTGGGATTGCGGCCTGGCGGCGAGCGTCCGGACCTTGAGGCCCTCGTGCCCGGATTATACGCCGCGCTCTACGAATCGATAGCCGCTCATAGCCGGTTGGAGCTGAATGTCGTTGCGGATGTCGGCCATCACGATGCCTATTCGAAACCGCTCCACATCCTGGCCGATTGCGCTCGCCGTCTCGCCGGTCTGCCGGTGCTGCTTGTCGGTGTTCGCTGTCCGATCGAAATCATCATGGAGAGGCGAGCGGTGAGCGCGACGGACAAGAGATATGTGACCGGCTCGCCCGACGATCCGTGCCATTGCCCGTGCGTCTGTGGCAGGAAGAGGTTCACCGGCCAGGCATATACGATCTGGAGGTCGACACCTCGCTTCTGAACCCTGTGCAATGCGCGGATGCGATCCGCCTGTGGCTTTCTTCGGGGCGGCGGAGTTGACGGCGTTTCAAAGGCTTTCGGACCCGTCCTTGTTATGGCATCGGTCGTCCTGGGTCAGAATTGCCATCCGACGGCTTTTTTCACTCCAAATTAACGCCATCCGGCCATTTTTCGACAATGGTCTTACTTCCCGCAGAACGGACGATCCTGACTGTCGCGTTGGCGCTGGTTGCCGTTTGCATGTTCCTTGCCTGGGACAAGAACGTTACCCTCGCGCTTGACAGTTATGGTTTTTCCGTCGGCTTGGCGGTTGTGATGATTGCCATTGGCCAATTCTACCGTCGTGTTCGCAAGGCTGAGCGGATCGCGCTCTCCACACACGTTCTGGCCCTGTTTGTTTTCTATTCAGTGCCGGCCGCGCTTTTCAACCTTCTGCTCTTGCCGCGGCCTTTCGCGCCGATCGACGCTACGCTCGTGCGGATGGATGCTTGGCTCGGCTATTCCTGGCCTGATGCCTGTGCATGGATTTCCCGCTATCCACGCCTCTCGGACATTCTCAGGCAGGTCTATACCCTGACGCTGGCCCAGATCCTGTTTGCCTTTCTCTTCCTGGGTATGGCCAACGATCGGCGGCGGCTGCACGCGGCAGCCTTGGCGACGGTATTCGGATCTCTGGCCACCATCTTTTGCTGGGCGCTGTTTCCGTCCAGCGGGGCGTCCGCCTATTGGACCTTGGCGCCTGAAATCGACCGGATCGTTCGGCCGGTGGTCAATTCAGCTTACGGTTCGGAATTGAATCGGCTGCTGGTTGAGGGCGTCACAGACATTTCGGAGTTGCAGGTGACGGGGCTTGTGGGATTCCCTTCATTTCACACGGTGATGGCGCTGATGTCTCTAATCGCAATCTGGCCGTACAGGCTTGCGCGTCTCGCGCTGATTCTCGTCAACACCGCTTTGCTGCCGGCTATTCTGATCCATGGCGGGCACAATCTCATGGATGTGCTCGGCGGAACCGTGATCACGGTGATATCCTGGTGGCTCGGGCTGCGGGTGTTCGAAGCACAAGATCGCCGTCTGCCTCGGCTTGGATACGCCGTGCCGGCGATCGAGACCTGACGTCAATTCGTCGTCAGCGCCGCCCGTATCTCACCGGCGTTTTCGGCCAACACCTCCGGCTTCTCCATCTCGCCCGTGTGCGGCTTCAGCGGGACGCCGTTGAAGCGCGGGATCACATGCACATGCAGGTGGTACACGGTCTGCCCCGAGGCCGGCTCGTTGAACTGCATGACGGTGACGCCGTCGGCACTGAAGGCCTTTTTTACCGCCTGTGCTATCCTCTGAACGACCGTGAAAAGCGGACCGAAAATCGACGGATCGGCGTCAAGCAGGTTGCGCGACGGCACCTTCGGCACCACGAGCGTATGGCCTGGCCCCTGCGGCATCACATCCATGAAGGCTATGAACGCATCGTCCTCGTAGACGCGGTGCGAGGGAATTTCGCCGCGCAGGATTTTCGCGAAAATGTTGTCGGTGTCATAGGCGGTTTCAGCCATGGCAATGCTCCGGATTGTGACTTTCGTGTAGCGAAGCCGTCGAAAGTCGGCAAGGCGATCGTCGACCCTGCCCCTCCGGGCAGCCGGTCGCTACTCTTCTAAATCCTTGCGGAACGGGGTGTGCCCCTCGAGATATTCGCTCATCCGCTCCACCTCGTGGCGTTCACGCTTGAGATAATCGGCGACGGCATTGCGCAGGCCTGGGTGTGCAATGTAGTGCGCGGAATGCATGGTCACCGGCCGGTAGCCGCGCGCCAGCTTGTGCTCGCCCTGCGCGCCCGCCTCCACCACCTTCAGCTTGCGCTCGATGGCGAAGTCGATCGCTTGGTGATAGCAGACCTCGAAATGCAGGAAGGGATGGTCCTCGATACAGCCCCAGTTGCGGCCATAGAGTGCGTCGGAGCCGATGAAATTGATGGCCCCGGCAATGTATCGCCCGTTGCGCCTCGCCATCACCAGCAGGATGTCGTCGGCCATGCGTTCGCCGATCAGCGAAAAGAATTGACGGTTGAGATAGGGCCGACCCCATTTGCGGCTGCCGGTGTCCATGTAGAAGGCGAAGAAATCGTCCCAGGCCTTCTCCGTGAGGTCCTTGCCGGTCAGCCGGTCGATCGAAATGCCTGGGGCAAGCGCTTCACGCCTTTCCTTCTTCATCGCCTTTCGCTTGCGCGAGGCAAGGGTGGCGAGGAAGTCGTCATAGGTCGAAAAGCCTTCGTTGAAGAAATGGAATTGCTGGTCGGTGCGGTGCAGGAAGCCTGCCGCTTCCAGCACCTCCACATCGCTCTCTTGCGCGAAGGTGACATGCGCGGAAGAGACGCCGAGTTTTTGCGTCACCGCCTTCAGGCCCGCCACGAGACCGGCCTTTACTTTGGCGCTGTCCTCGCCTTTGCTGACCAGCAGGCGAGGGCCGGTGACCGGGGAGAACGGCACGGCACTTTGCAGTTTGGGGTAGTAACGGCCGCCGGCGCGCTCGAAGGCATCCGACCAGCCATGATCGAACACATATTCGCCCTGGCTGTGCGATTTGAGATAACAGGGCACCGCGCCCAGCAATCTGCCTTGCCCGTCCTCCAGCCTGAGGTGATGGCCCTGCCAGCCGGTACGCCGCACGGCGCATCCAGAATCTTCGAGCGCACTTAGAAAAGCGAAGGAAACCAAAGGATTGTAACTGGTTTCTGAATCTCCGCGCGCAGTTCCGGCAAAGCCGTTCCATTCATCACAGGTGAAGGCGCCGATGCCCGCGGCGACGCGGATCGAATAGTCCGCATTGGCCGTTTGTCCGTCACCCTCGTCGCCCTGATCCATGAGGCTTATTTAAGCTCCGTCCGGCCTGGTACAAGTCACGTTTCAGACACTCAGGCGACTTTGACCAGATCGGGTTCGAACCCTTCGAACGTCATCTGGTCGGCATATCTGAAGGTCAGGTCGACCGCCGGCTGGTCATGCACCGTCCAGGTGATAACAGGCATTTTCAGCCTTTCACGCACGAAGCTGACAAATGGGTTCGGCAGGTCGCCGGCGGCGTAGGAGGTGAAGGCGATCTCATGCGCCAGCATGGCGAAATGCGCCTCGATCAACCCGACGTCCTTGCCGTAGGCGGTGAGCCCCCCTGGGATACCCGGCGCGTCCTTCGGAAAATCGCGGACCAGCCAGTGGTCGAACGACATGATCGCCGCTTTGCCCTTGTAGCGCTTGAGCATCTTGCCGACGCTTGCCACCAGGCCTTCGTCATAGCCGGGCGTGCCTTTCAACTCGACCACCAATGGCACGCGGCCGTTCACCAGGTCGAGCGCTTCCTGCAGCGTCGGCACATGGTCCGCCGTGCCACCGACCCTGAGCGCCGCGAGTTCAGCTGCGGTACGCTGCCAGACGAAACCATCCTGGCCGGTCAGGCGCTTGAGATCGCCGTCATGGATGATGACGGGAACACGGTCGGACGACAGGTGCACGTCGCATTCGATGGCATAGCCGCGCTCGGCGGCCGCGGCGAAGGCCGACAGCGTGTTTTCCCAGCGCGTCTTGTTCATGTCGTGGAAGCCGCGATGGGCGACGGGCCGGGCGGTCAGCCAGGATAGGTCGGTCATATCTATCCCCTGGCTCATTCGATTTCGAAGACGGCTTCGATTTCCACTGCGGCATTAAGCGGCAGGCAGGCGGTGCCGACGGCGGAGCGCGCATGCTTGCCACGTTCGCCAAGGGCCGCCACCAGGAAATCGGAGGCGCCGTTGGCAACCAGATGCTGCTCGACGAACTCAGGTGCCGAGGCGACGAAAACGGTGATCTTCACCAGACGGCTAATCTTCTCGAGGTCGCCGAGTGCTGCCTTGGCCTGCGCCAGGATGTTGATCGCGCAGTATTTTGCCGCGTCCTTGCCGCCTGCCGTATCCAGATCGCGACCTAACAGCCCGCTCGCCTGCAGCTTGCCGTCCTTGAGCGGCAATTGCCCGGCGGTGAACAGCAGATTGCCGGTCCGGCAATAGGGCACGTAGTTGGCGGCGGGCGCGGCGGCGACGGGAAGCGTCACACCCAGATCACTTAGCCGCTTTTCGATTGTTTCACTCATGGTATTTCCCTATTGCTTGGTGACGCCGCGCCGGCCGGGCCGAAATTGCTATTTTTGCCTCGCTTCCGCCACGACTTTTTTTAAGCTGGACCATCTTTCCCTGCGGCCTGCCATCAGTCGCGACGATCGGAGTACCTCATGCGCGCAACGCGCCTCGCATTCCATGCCGTCCTGTTGTCGGGAGCCCTCTCGATAGGCCCTGCCTTTGCCGCGCCGGCGCTGCAAGCCCACCGCGCCGTCTACGATCTTACCCTGAAAAAGGCTTCCGATCAGTCCGGCATCACGGGCATATCCGGCCGCATGGTCTATGAGTTCAATGGCTCGGCCTGCGAAGGCTATACGGTGAAATTCCGCTTCGTCACCCAGATCGTCACCGCCGACAACACCAGGTTGACCGACCAGCAGACGACCACTTTCGAGGACGCCGAAGGCAAGACTTTTTCGTTCGTGACAAAATCCTTCGTCGACCAGAATCTCGACAAGGAGGTCAAGGGCATCGCCACGAAAGAGACCAAGGGCCTGAAGGTCGACATCGACAAGCCTGAAAAGAACAGCGTCGAGCTGGCGACAACCCAATTTCCGACCCAGCACCTGGTCGAGCTGATCGGCAAGGCCGAAAAAGGCGAGAATTTTTACGAAACGAACCTGTTCGACGGTTCCGAAGACGCCAACAAGGTGATGACCACCACTGTCGTGGTCGGCAAGAAAACCGATGCCGACAAGGCCGACCCGGAAGCTTCGGCACTGGCAAAGCTCGCCACGGACAAATACTGGCCGGTCGACATCGCCTATTTCGACGACACCAACAAGACGGGCGAAGAGGTGCCGGAATACCGTATCAGCTTCAAGCTGCATGAGAACGGCATCACCCGCGATCTCGTCATGGACTATGGCGACTTCTCGATGACCGGCAAGCTGGTCAACCTGTCGCTGTTCGACCAGACGAAACCCTGCCCCGCCAAATAGTGCCGGTCTAGGCAGTTGATTTACCACGACACGGCGTGGTCGTTGCGATCGACTTGAACGTGCCGCAATCGTCTCTCAACCTCTCCCAGCGTCCAGGCGCGAGGGGGATCAGCTTGAGCAGGATCGATACATTCGTCGCGCCGCGGCCCAACCCGGCACTGATCAGGGCCATGACATCCGTCAACCGGATCGTCATGCTGCGCGGCATTCCCGGATTTCGGGATCTGTTGCCGTTCAATCGCCTGGCCGGTCTTCGCGGCGTCGCCAATGTCCGCCATATCGACTTTCCCGACGCCGATCTTGAGCGGCTGAAGGCCAGTTGCGGGGCAGGGAAGGCGACCTTCATCACGCCCAATCATCCCGAGTTCTTCACCGACTGGATGATCGACAAGGAGATTGTGTCGCAGGTCAGCCCGCTCACGGCCTCATGGGCAACCAACGGTGTCGTCAACGGCCTTGGCCGGCTGATGCAGAAGTTCTGGCTGGCCAACAATCTGATCGCCCAGATTCCGGGCAACAGCGGGGCAGCCAAGGAACACTCGATCGCCTGGGCCTTGAAAGGCCATGGCGTGCTGCTGCATCCCGAAGGCGGCGTCGGCTGGCATGCCAATGTCGTTGCGCCTTTGCTGCCGGGTGCCGTCGAGATGGGGCTCGAGGCCCTCAAGCGCGGCCGGGCCACGGATCCGGATTTCAAGGTCTGGATCGCGCCAGTCGTCTGGAAGCTGGCCTTCACCGGGAATGTCGAAGCGGCGCTGGCGAAGGAATGCGCCTATGTCGAGAAAAGCCTGAAAATAGAACGCCTTGCGACCGACACGCTGCCGCAGCGCATCCACCATGTCTATTCGACGCTGCTGGCCCGCGATGAAGCAGCATCGGGCATGCCATCCGACGAAGGCGCAACCTATACCGAGCGTCAGCAGGCATTGGTTGCTGAACTCGGCCGCCGACTCGGCGAAAGCATCTCGCCCGACACTGATGTCACCGACGTAACCGAACTTCTGCGGCGGGCGCGTCGTTGGCAGCGCGAAAACAGTGGCGATGCGGAAGGCCGAAAGCAGGTCCGCGCGCTCGCCGACACGATTCAGAGGCTGCAACGCGTCGGGCCCTGGGCCGCGGCCAACCCGCGCATCAGCCTGGAAGAGATCGCCGAACATCTGAAGCGGGTCCGCAACGACTATTGCCGGGGCGGACTGCGTGACACGATCAACCGGTTCATTCCGCAGCCGGCCGGACCGCGTTGCGCCCATATCCGGGCGCCGGAGGCGCTGGGCCTGCATGAGTATGCCGGCTCGATCGACGATGCGGTTGCCGAGTTGCATCGTCGCATGCAGGACACAATGACCAGCACCGTGGCTGAAGTCGAGGCCGGCGGCGGCTTCATTTTCTATCCGAATCCCTTCTATCATCGCTAGACGAGTGCCTGTCGGCGCAAGATGAAGGAATACGGCAAGCCTCATGGCAGTCTATGTCGACGCAGCGATCTGGAACTGGGCCGGCCATCGCTGGTGCCATCTGTTGGCCGACGACACCGACGAGTTGCATCGCTTTGCCGCCCGGCTCGGCGTCAAGCGTTCATCGTACCAGGGACCGCCCAAGACTTCGGCGCCGCATTATGACATAACGGGCTTCGAGCGTGATCGTGCGGTGCGGCTCGGCGCTATCGAATGCAGCCGCGAGGAGATCGTCGCGGTCTTCCGGCGGGTGCGGGTGCCGAACGGCAAGGTCAAGCGCTGACAGCAGGGCGCGGATCGTCGCACGCAACACCACGGATCCTGCGGCGCTTGCGTTTATCGCGCATCCCCTCTATATGCGCGCTCATTCCACACACGGACTTTGGTGTCTGCCCGGGAGAAATCCGGCTGAAACCTCCGGTGGCGTTCGAGGACAAAGTCCAAAAATGCCTGTGTCCGTGGAGGCTAACCGGAAAGGAACTTTGAATGGCACTGCCTGATTTCAGCATGCGCCAGCTTTTGGAAGCTGGCATTCACTTCGGCCACCAGACCCACCGCTGGAACCCGAAGATGGCGCCCTACATCTATGGCGCCCGCAACAACATCCACATCATCGACCTGTCGCAGACGGTGCCTTTGCTGCACCAGGCGCTGAAGCAGGTTTCCGACACCGTTGCCGAAGGTGGCCGCGTGCTGTTCGTCGGCACCAAGCGCCAGGCCTCCGACATCGTCGCCGATGCGGCACAGCGTTCGGCTCAGTATTATGTCAACTCGCGTTGGCTCGGCGGCATGCTGACCAACTGGAAGACGATCTCGAACTCGATCCAGCGCCTGCGCAAGCTCGACGAGATGCTGGCCGGCGAAGCGCAAGGGTTGACCAAGAAGGAACGCCTCAACCTCGACCGCGAGCGCGAGAAGCTCGACAAGGCGCTGGGCGGCATCAAGGACATGGGCTCGACGCCCGACCTGATGTTCGTGATCGACACCAACAAGGAAGCGATCGCCATCCTCGAGGCCAAGCGCCTCGGCATCCCGGTCGTCGCCATCATCGATTCGAACTGCGATCCGGACAAGATCGACTTCCCGATCCCCGGCAATGACGACGCGGCCCGTGCCATCCAGCTCTATTGCGACCTGATCGCCAAGGCTGCGATCGACGGCATCGCCCGCCAGCAGGGCGCGCTCGGCGTCGACATCGGCGCTTCGGTCGAAGCTCCGGTCGAACCCGCGCTCGACCCGGCTCCGGCCCCGGCGTCGGAAGCTCCCGAAGCTTGATAATCGAAGGCCGGTTGCGGCCTTCATCTTTCTCATATTCTGGCACGCTAAACAGACGCACCATCGAATACCGATGGTGCGTCGGTGCATTTAAAACAAAGAGGCGACAATGAGCATTTCGGCTGCACAGGTCAAAGAACTCCGCGACTTGACCGGCGCGGGCATGATGGATTGCAAGGCCGCGTTGACCGAGACCAACGGCAACATGGAAGAGGCCGTCGACTGGCTGCGCAAGAAGGGTATCTCCAAGGCCGACAAGAAGGCTGGCCGCACCGCGGCTGAAGGTCTGATCGGCGTCGACAATGGCGTGCGCGAAGCTGCCGTCGTGGAAGTCAATTCCGAGACCGACTTCGTGGCCCGCAACGCCGCGTTTCAGGAAATCGTCGCCAACGTTGCCAAGGTTGCGCTGGCCTATGGCACGACGGAGGCTGTGGCCGCCGCAAAGTATCCGGGGTCCGACAAGTCGGTTGCCGACACCATCAAGGACGCTGTCGGCACCATCGGCGAAAACATGGGCTTCCGCCGCTCGGCCAAGCTCACCGTTCCGCACGGCGCTGTCGCTACCTACGTTCACAACGCGGTTGCCGACGGCCTTGGCAAACTCGGCGTGCTGGTCGCGATCGAGACCACGGGCAATGAGCATGCCGCCAACGCCTTTGGCCGCCAGGTGGCGATGCATGTTGCCGCCACCAACCCTCTGGCGCTGACGGCAGAGCAGATCGATCCGGCCGCGGTCGAACGCGAGAAGGCGATCTTCTCCGACCAGGCGCGCCAGTCCGGCAAGCCGGAAGCGATCATCGAGAAGATGGTCGAGGGCCGTCTGCGCAAGTTCTACGAGGAAGTCGTGCTCCTGAAGCAGGCCTTCGTGCTCAATCCCGACATCACTGTCGAGAAGGCGCTGAAGGATGCCGAGAAGGAGATTGGTGCGCCGGCCAAGATCACCGCCTACCTGCGCTTTGCGCTGGGCGAGGGCATCGAGAAGGAAGAGACCGATTTCGCCGCGGAAGTCGCTGCAGCGGTCAAGAAATAGCCCTTTCCAGGGCTCACGAACTCAGGCAACTCGGCCGGGTGTCCGCAAGGAGGCCCGGCCGATTTCTTGTGCGGTGTCGATAAAGGCCCTGAGCTTCGGCGCCATCGCCGCCCGGCGAGGGAAATAGAGGAATAGCCCCGGTTCCTCGATCGCCGTCTGCGGCAGCACCTGGACGAGGCGGCCCGCG
The DNA here is from genome assembly GCF_040319805.1 of Mesorhizobium sp. M0848. Lineage (NCBI taxonomy): Bacteria > Pseudomonadati > Pseudomonadota > Alphaproteobacteria > Hyphomicrobiales > Phyllobacteriaceae > Mesorhizobium > Mesorhizobium sp. M0848. The sequence goes on from NZ_JAMYOM010000013.1 coordinate 76,593, forward strand.
GCAAGATCGGCGCGCGCCAGCGGCTCGAACACATAGGCAAGCCCGACGCCTGCAAGCGCAAGATCGATTGCTGCGAGCGAATCCGTCACGACAACGCTGCCCCGCGTCTCCATGGCGATGTCCTTGCCATCCTCGATCAAATCCCAGCGATAGAGCGCACCGGAGCGGACGAGCCGGTAGCCGATACAATTGTGGTTCGCCAGGTCGGCAACGCCGCCGGGACGGCCGTGCCTTCCGATATAGGCGGGCGAGGCGACGATGACGACGGAGAATGGCGGCGTCAGCCGGACCGCAACCATGTCCTGAGCGATCATCTCGCCAAGCCGGACGCCGGCATCGAAGCCTTCGCCGACGATATCAACCAGACCCTGGTCAGCGAAGACCTCGACCGTAACCTCCGGATAGCGCTCGGCCATCGCCGCGACCACCGGCGTCACCGCCAATGGTATCGCTATGTTGGAGGCGTTGATCCTGAGCAGGCCAGACGGCCTGCCTTTGACGCTGCGGATGCGGTCCATCCGCTCGGCAATATCCTGGAGGGCCGGAGCCGCCGTTTCCACCAGCGCCTTGCCGGCCTCGGTGAGCGAAACGCTGCGCGTCGTGCGGGCGAACAAGGGCTGGCCGATCCGCTCTTCGACAATGCGCACCGCATGGCTGACCGCCGAAGGGCTCATGCCGAGTTCGGCGGCGGCAAGCGCGAAGCCGCCACGCCGGGCAACGGCGACCACGACCGGAAGATGGCTGAGCAGATCGCGATCCATTCATGAATGATATCGCATGGTCTTTGCGAACAATGCAACCTTATCGATGCCAAGGCGGTGGTCCACATTGTCGCCAACTCATCGGCGATCGGCTGATGGCACTGAGGAGACGAGACATGAACACGTTAAAGCACGTAACTTTCACGGCAGGCATGGCGTTGGCGCCGATGGATGCCGGTGGGGCGGAGCCATCAGACTGGCGGGCCCTTGCAGACGAACGCGCGGTCATTCGCATTGCCGATGCCATCGACCGGGCCGTTGACGCCCAGGACTGGAAACTTGCACGCGGCTATTTTGCGGATCGGATCACCGCCGACTTCAGCAGTCTCTCCGGACAGCCGGCGGCCAACATCGCTTCCGACGATCTGGTTGGCGCTTGGGCGGCCAACCTCAAGGGCAGCAAGACAAGCCTGCATCTGCGCACCAATCACCAGGTCGCTCTCAAGGCGGACACGGCGACTGTCCTGTCGAACGGCTATGCTTGGAACCGGATGGAAGGCAATGGCGACCCGCTTTGGGAGGTCTGGGGCACCTATGAGCATCACCTGACGCGTTTTGCGGATGGCTGGAAGGTCGATGGCTTCGCGTTCCACATGACACACGAGCGCGGCAATCCCTGGGTCAAGAACACTCCGGGCCAGTGACGCGCGGGGTATCTATCACCAAGCATTGGAAGACGATCATGACCATGACCTACTACACTCTTGGCAACAGCGGCCTTAGGGTCAGCCGACTGGCACTGGGCACGATGACTTTCGGCAAGGAATGGGGCTGGGGAGCCGACAGGGATACGGCGCGGGCGATTTTCGACGCCTATGTCGAGGCGGGCGGCAATGTGTTCGACACGGCGGATCTCTACACAGATGGCACGGCCGAAGCCTGGCTTGGTGAATTCATCGCCGAGCGCGGGCTGCGCGACACGGCGGTGATAGCCAGCAAGTTCACCATGAACATGCAGCCCGGCAATCCGAATGCTGGCGGCAACGGCCGCAAGAACATCATGCGGGCCGTCGATGCTTCGCTGAAACGGTTGGGGACCGACTATATCGATCTCTATCTCATGCATGTCTGGGACAGGCTGACCCCGGCTGAAGAGGTCATGCGCACGCTGGACGACCTGGTCCGGATGGGCAAGGTGCGCCATGTCGGCCTTTCCGATGTGCCCGCCTGGTATGCGGGCCGCGCACAGGCGATCGCCGAATTGCGAGGATATGAGCCGGTTTCGGCGCTACAGCTCGAATATTCGCTGGCCGAACGCGCGATCGAGAACGAGTTCGTGCCATTCGGCACGCGCCATGGCGCCGGCATCATGGTGTGGAGCCCGCTGGCCGGCGGTTTGCTGAGCGGCAAGTATCGACCGGCCCAGACCGGAAACGGCCGCCTCGACGGATTTCGCAACTCGACGCATCCGGGTTTCCAAAAGTTCACGCAACGCAACTGGGCTATCGTGGCCGAACTCGAGAAGGTCGCATCCGAGGTCGGCCGCAGCATGCCTCAGGTCGCGCTCAACTGGGTGGCCACGCAGCCGGGGATCGCAACCGTCATCCTCGGTGCGACGACGCTCAGCCAAATGCGTGACAATCTTGGCGCGCTGGATTTCGAGATTCCGAAAGCGCATCGCGACCGGCTGGAGAGAGCCAGCAGAACTCCAGCGCCGTTTCCCTATTCCTATTTCGGTTCGCAGATACAGGCGCGCGTTACCGGCGGCGCGACAACCGGCGACAAGCCCCCCAACTACGTGTCACCGGTGCTTATCGAAGGAGAGTCGGCCAGCGTGTCCACCAATTGATCAATGGGCAGGAAACCGGCAATTTGCCGTTTGGGCGCCGCGTTACATCGCGGCGCCCTTCGTGTATCGGAACGCCATTGTTTCGGATGGCGCGCCTGCGCCAGAGCAGCCACCCGGAACGCGCCACATGCAAATGAAGAGGCCCAGATGACGGTGAAGCCCCTCTACCGACGTGTCTTGCTGAAAGCGTCGGGCGAAGCACTGATGGGCGAGCAGCATTTCGGCATCGACGTTTCAGTAGTGGATCGCATCGCCGGCGACATCGCCGAGGCGCGTGCATTGGGCATCGAGGTCGGCGTCGTCATCGGCGGCGGCAACATCTTTCGCGGCGTGGCCGTTGCCTCCAAGGGCGGCGACCGTGTCACCGGCGACCACATGGGCATGCTTGCCACGGTGATCAACTCGCTGGCGCTGCGCACGTCGTTGAACAAGATCGGCGTCGACGCCGTGGTGCTTTCGGCGATCGCCATGCCCGAACTTTGCGAGAGCTTTTCGCAGCGCCAGGCGACCGCCTACATGAACCAGGGCAAGGTGGTGATCTTTGCCGGCGGCACCGGCAATCCATTCTTCACCACTGATTCGGCCGCAGCCCTTCGCGCCGCTGAAATCGGCGCCGACGCGCTGTTCAAGGGCACTCAGGTCGACGGCGTCTACTCGGCGGACCCGAAGAAGGACCCGAATGCGACGCGTTTCGAGCGCATCAGCCATGGCGAAGTCATAAATCGCGGCCTTTCCATCATGGATACCGCTGCGATTGCACTTGCGCGCGAAAACAACATTCCGATAATCGTCTATTCGATCCACGAAAAAGGTGGTTTCGGCGATATTCTGAGGGGCGGCGGCCGCTGCACGGTCGTCGCGGACGATTGATCGGCGGCCTGACCCGAAAAGGGAAGCCGGTTTTCGGAAGTTCGATTCGAAGACGGCCCCGAAGCAGTGAGCCCGCATTAGACGGTCGAGGAGATAAAGATGAGTGGTGAGTACGACGATCTCAAGCGGCGCATGGATGGGGCCATTGCCGCGTTCAAGCATGATCTGGCCTCGCTGCGGACCGGTCGCGCCTCCAGCAATCTGCTCGATGCGATCCAGGTGCAGGCCTACGGCACCACCATGCCGATCAATCAGGTCGCCAACGTCTCGGTGCCGGAGCCGCGCATGATCTCGGTATCGGTATGGGACAAGTCGATGGTTGGCGCGGTCGACCGCGCGATCCGCGAATCCAATTTGGGGTTCAACCCGATCGTAGACGGCACCAACCTCAGGATTCCACTTCCCGAACTTAACGAACAGCGCCGCAAGGAACTGGTCAAGATCTCGCACACCTACGCCGAGAACGCCCGTGTCGCCGCGCGCCATGTGCGCCGCGACGGCATGGACTTCCTGAAGAAGGCGGAGAAGGACGGCGACATCAGCGAAGACGATCAGCGCAAGCGCTCGGACCAGGTCCAGAAACTTACCGACGAGACGATCAGCAACATCGACCACCTGCTTTCCGATAAGGAAGCTGAAATCATGCAGGTTTAGGGTCATGGCCGCCGGCTGACCCGAAAGCAAGAACATGGCAACGCCCGCGCATGTCGCGATCATCATGGACGGAAACGGACGCTGGGCCAAGGCGCGCGGCATGCCCCGTCTTGCGGGCCACCGTGCCGGTGTCGAGGCGCTGCGCAAGACGGTGCGCGCGGCACCTGGGCTCGGCATTTCCTACCTGACCGTCTATGCTTTCTCGTCGGAGAATTGGTCGCGGCCGAAGTCCGAGGTCAGCGACCTGATGGGCCTCTTGAAAATGTTCATCCGCCGTGACCTTGCTGAACTGCACCAGAGCGGTGTGCGGGTTAGAATCATCGGCGACCGGGCAGGGCTGCAGTCTGATATCAGGGGACTGCTCGATGAGGCCGAAACGCTGACGGCCGCAAACGAATCGCTGACGCTGGTGATCGCCTTCAACTATGGCGGACGAGACGAAATCGTTCGCACGGCACAAAAGCTTGCGGCGGCCGTGGCGCGTGGCGAACTCGACGCCGAGGCGATATCAGCCGAAAGTTTTGCCGGCGCGCTTGATACGCAAGGCATTCCCGACCCGGAACTCGTCATCCGCACCAGCGGCGAGCTTCGGTTGTCAAACTTCCTTCTGTGGCAAGCCGCCTATAGCGAACTCGTCTTCCTGCCTTGCTATTGGCCCGACTTCAGCCGCGAGCACCTTGCGGAAGCTTTGCGTGAGTTTGCTGGCCGCGAACGCCGTTTCGGCGGACTTGGAGGCCAGGACGTCGCTTCGCGACCGGCCGCGGGATGAGCAATCTTCAACTCCGTATCGTTTCGGCGATCGTGCTCGCCATCATCACTCTCGGCTTGACCTGGATCGGCGGTTTGCCGTTCCGGCTGCTGTGTGCCGTGATCGTAGCGGCGATCTTCTATGAATGGACCCGCATGTCGCGGCCAAACGGGGCAACGGGTCTGGGTTTCCTGCCGGAAGCACTGCTGGTTGTCTTCATTGGCGCCTTGATTGGCGGCCTGGCCTCCTCCTGGCTGCTACCGCTTGTGGCGGCCATTGTTGCCGCAACGGCGATAGCCGCCTCGGTTCGCAAGACCGGACAATGGGATGCGAGCGGCCTTGCCTATGCCGCGGTTTCAGGCCTGTCGCTCGCCTTGCTGCGGGATGGCGATCGTTCAGGCCTCATTGCCATCCTGTTCCTGTTCGCGGTCGTCTGGGCCACCGATATCCTTGCCTATTTCGTGGGGCGCGCCGTTGGGGGGCCGAAACTGGCGCCGGCGATCTCGCCCGGCAAGACGCGCAGCGGCGCACTCGGCGGCGCTGTCGGCGGCGTCGTCGCCGGGCTGGTCCTCGCCGCAGCTGCCGGTGTCGGCAATCTGGTATTGCTCGGCTTGGTCGCGCTCGTGCTGTCGATTGTCTCGCAGGCAGGCGACCTGTTCGAATCCTGGATCAAGCGCCGCCATGGCCGCAAGGATTCGGGGGCGCTCATCCCGGGCCATGGCGGCGTCATGGATCGTGTCGACGGGCTTGTCGCAGCGGCATTCGCCCTATACGTCATCGGCTGGATTTCGGCGAACGCCGATCATCCGGCGCAGGGTCTGTTTCCCGTTTGAGCGATGTCATTTCAGGGTCCTATGCGCGGTGCGCCTTGGATTCGCCCGGATTGGTGTCACAGTCACGGCGCAGTCTGCGCCGTGGAAGAATTTGAGGGTTTGTCTTGAACGAGATTCTTCACGCGCTTTTCAGCACAGAAGGCTTTGTCCTGGGCACGCTGGTGCCATTCCTCTTCGTGCTGACAGTGGTCGTGTTCGTCCATGAAATGGGCCATTACCTTGTCGGGCGCTGGTGCGGCATCGGTGTCAGGGCCTTCTCGATCGGCTTCGGCCCGGAACTTTTCGGCTTCAACGACAGCCACGGCACGCGCTGGAAACTGTGTGCGATACCGCTTGGCGGCTATGTCAAATTCGTCGGCGACATGAACGCCACATCGAGCCAGCCCACGTCGGAAGAAATTGAAACGCTGACCGAGGAAGAGCGCAAGGTCGCCTTCCACACGCAGCCGATCTGGAAGCGCGCGGCAACGGTGGTGGCCGGACCGTTGTTCAATTTCCTGCTGACGATCGTCGTCTTTTCCGTGCTGTTCACCGCCTATGGCCGCTATGTCGCCGAGCCCATGGTGGCCGAGGTGACCGCCGACAGCCCGGCGGCGAAGGCCGGCATTCTTCCCGGCGACCGATTCGTCAGCGTCGACGGCAACAAGGTCGAAACCTTTGGCGACGTTCAACGCCTGGTCTCGGGCCGTGCCGACGACGCAATCACCTTCGTCATGCTGCGCGACGGCCAGGAGGTCACTGTGACCGCGGCGCCGCGGCTGATGGAACAGGAAGACGCGCTCGGCAACAAGGTCAAGGTCGCCGTGATCGGTGTCGTCAATAACAAGGAACTCGGCCAGCCGAGGCTCATCACCTACACGCCGGTCGGAGCGGTCGCGGCGGCGGTCGAGGAAACCGGTCACGTCATCCAGCGCACCGGCCAGTTCCTGCAGCGCTTTGTTGTCGGGCGCGAAGACAAATGTCAGCTGGGCGGTCCGGTGAAGATAGCCGACATGGCGGGCAGGGCTGCGAAACTGGGATTCGAATGGCTCGTGCAGCTGGTTGCACTGCTATCCGTTGGCATCGGAATTCTGAACCTTTTGCCGATTCCCCCCCTCGACGGCGGTCACCTCTTGTTCTACGGGGTGGAGGCTGTCATTCGCCGTCCGGTGTCGGAACGGATGATGGAAATGGCCTATCGGGCCGGGTTGCTTCTGGTGCTGTGCTTCATGGGGTTCGTTTTTTGGAACGATCTGTTTGGGTGCTGAAATCATGAAGAAATTTGGCTTCTGCATGGACGATGTTGAGACGCCGTTTACCATGCAAGGGGATATGAGTGACGCGAAAGCCACGCCGCAGGGTTAAGTAAATACAAATTAACCAGAAGCCTTGCGTGTAGGGAAAATCCGGTTAATACGGTAGGGGAAATTACCGCACGTCCGGTTTTCTCGCCGTGGGGACTACGAGAAAAGGTTATTAAGCCCGATGAAGGCAGCATCCAAGTTTCTAAGCGCCGCGTCCGCGGTGACCCTGTCCGCGGCCATGGTCGTGCCAGGCGCGCTCGCAGTGCAGTTCGTTGCCACATCGGCGGCTGAAGCCGCTGTCGTCAGCAGAGTCGAAGTGAGCGGCAATCAGCGTATCGACGCTGAGACCATCCGCAATTACATCACCATCAAGCCGGGCAAGGCTTTCTCCAGTTCCGATATCGACGGTGCGGTCAAGGCGCTCTTCGGCACAGGCCTGTTTTCGGACGTGCAGATCAACCAGGTCGGCTCGACGCTGGTGGTCAAGGTTGCCGAGTACCAGGTTGTCAACCAGGTGCTGTTCCAGAACAACAAGAAGCTCAAGGACAATGCGCTTGCGGCGGCCGTGCAGCTGAAGCCGCGCGGAACGTTCTCGCAGGCGACGCTCGATGCCGACGTGGAATCGGTCAAGGCTGCATACAGGCGCATTGGTCGCGACGATGTGACCGTGACCACGCAGGTCATGCAGCTTGGCGACAATCGCGTAAATGTTGTCTTCAACATCGCTGAAGGCGATCGCACGCAGATCGCGGCGATCAATTTCGTCGGCAATAGCGCCTATTCCAGCCGCCGCCTGTCGGATATCATCAACACCAAGCGTTCGTCCTGGGTTTCCTTCATCCTGCGCGACGACGTCTATGACGACGACAAGCTGCGCGCCGACCAGGAGCTGCTGCGTCGCTTTTACTACAATCATGGGTATGCCGACTTCCAGGTCGTGTCCGCTGTCGGTGAACTCGACAGTGCGACGAACAAGTACACGGTCACCATCACCGTCCAGGAAGGCGACCGCTACACGTTCGGTGACGTCAGCGTCGAGAGCTCGATCCCTGAAGTCGACGGCAAGTCGCTGGAATCGGTGATCGAGACCCACAAGGGTGACGTCTACAACGCCAAGAACGTAGAGGATTCCATCATCGCGCTGACCGAGAAGGTGGCCGGTTCCGGCTATGCCTTCGCGCAGGTCACGCCGCGCGGCGACCGCAATTTCGAGAACCACACCATTTCGGTTGTCTATACGATCGACCAGGGCACCAAGGCCTATATCGAACGCATCGAGATCCGCGGCAACGATCGCACGCGTGACTATGTCATTCGCCGTGAGTTCGACGTCAGCGAAGGCGATGCCTTCAACCAGGTGCTCATCCAGCGCGCGAAGAAGCGTTTGGAAAACTTGAATTACTTTGAGAAAGTCGACATCTCGACCGTGCCGGGCTCGCAGCCTGACCAGGTCGTTCTGGTGGTCGATGTGGTCGAGAAATCGACCGGCGAGTTCTCGGTAGGCGCTGGTTATTCGACCGGTGGCGACACGGCCGGTCCGTCGGTCGAAGGCTCGGTGACCGAGCGCAACTTCCTCGGTCGTGGCCAGTTCATCAAGCTGTCGGCGGGCGGCGGCAAGAATTCACGCGACTACAGCCTGTCCTTCACCGAGCCTTATTTCCTCGGACGGCGCATCGCTGCCGGTTTCGACATCTTCAAGCAGACCAGGGAATACGACAACTACGAAAGCGACACTGTGGGCGCGACGGTGCGCTTCGGTCTGCCGATCACCGACAGCATCTCGACCCAGTTGGCGTACAACATCTCGCAAGAAAAGTATAAGCTGGAAGACGATTGCGTGACCGGCGGCGTTTACGATCCGGCGAAGTGTGACGTTTCCACGGCTATCCTGGATGGCATCGAACAAAGCCCTTGGATCAAGTCGTCGGTCAGCCTCGGGCTGGTCTACAACACCATCGACGATATGAAGAGCCCGCACGAGGGTATCTACGCCACCACGACGGTAGAAGTCGCAGGCCTCGGCGGTGATGCCAAGTTCGTGAAGGTCACGGGGCGCGGCAGCATCTACCAGACGTTGTCGGAGCAGTACGACCTAGTCGGGCTCATTTCAGGTGGCGCTGGCCATGTTGAAGGATACGGCAGCGATGGTCTGCGGATCTTCGATCAATTCCAGAGCACCGATCGCATGATCCGTGGCTTTGCCTATGGCGGCATCGGTCCTGTCGATATTGCTACGGGCGACCATCTCGGCGGCACGACCTATTTCAATGCGTCCGCAGAAGCTCAGTTTCCGTTGCCGGTCGTACCGGAAAGCTTCGGCTTGCGTGGCGCTGTCTTCGCGGATGCGGCAACGCTCTATGGAAGCAAGGTCGACACCGCTGGCGTCACCCAGGACTCGGTCGGCATGAAGTTGCGTGCCTCGGTCGGCCTCGGCCTGATGTGGGCGTCGCCGTTCGGTCCGATCCGTATCGACTATGCGATCCCGGTCAAGAAGGAAGCGCGCGACGACGTGCAGGAATTCAACTTCGGCATATCGACCCGCTTCTGATCGGCGGCCAACGATGCTCCCGGGTCTTCAGGGTCCGGGAGAAATGTTCCGACCTAGCTGGATATAGCTTCTGGAATGACCGATCCGGTGTTCTTCGCGCCATCACGCCGGTATACGGCGGGCGAAGTCGCGAATCTGACCGGCTCGGTGCTCGTCGATTCCGGCCACTCAGATATTTCGATCGAAGCACTCGCGCCAGCCAGCGAGGGCGGCGAGAATGCGCTCGTCTTTGTCGACGGCAAGCGCAATTCCGCGCTGATGCCGTCGCTGCGGGCAGCCGCGGTCCTGTGCCCGGCGGAATTTGCCGGCAAGGCGCCGGCCGGCGTTGCCGTTCTGGTTCATCCGCGTCCGCAACAGGCCTTCGCGTTTGTCGGGCGTCTGCTGTTTCCGAGGGCGGCGACACCAGGGCCGATGACCAGTGAAACCGGCGTCTCGCCGCACGCTCATGTCGATGCGACCGCGCATGTCGAAGCCGGTGCCGTCATCGAAGCCGGCGCGGTCATCGGGCCAGGCGCTTCGATCGGCAGCGGTACCGTCATCGCCCCAAATGCGGTCATCGGACAATCCTGCCAGATCGGCCGCGACGGCTATGTCGGTCCAGGCGCGAGCGTCCAGTATGCCTTGATCGGCAATCGCGTCATCATTCATGGCGGTGCCAGGATAGGCCAAGATGGTTTTGGGTTCGTCGGCGGGGCCAAGGGGCCCGAGCGCGTGCCGCAGATCGGTCGTGTCGTTATCCAGGACGACGTCGAGATCGGCTCCAACACCACCGTCGATCGCGGCGCCATGTCCGATACGGTCATCGGCCAGGGCACCAAGATCGACAATCTCGTGCAGATCGCCCATAACGTCCGCATCGGCCGCAATTGCATAATAGCCGGGCTTTCGGGTATTTCGGGTTCTGTGATCGTGGGTGACAATGTCACCATGGGCGGCGGCGTCGGGCTTGCGGATCACCTGACCATAGGGACAGGGGCCAAGCTTGCCGCCAGAAGTGGATTTATGAGCAATGTCCCTGCAGGCGAGATCTGGGGCGGCTATCCGGCACAGCCGATGGCGGAAGCCATGCGGGAGATAGCCATGCTGCGCAAGCTCGCCAGGACCCGCAAACAGGGCGAGGGAGGCAATGGCTGACATGATCGCGTCGACGACGCTGGAAGCGGTCGACATCATGGGGCTGATGAAGCTCCTGCCGCACCGCTATCCGTTCCTGATGATCGATCGTATCGTCGACATCGATGGCGACGAATCCGCCATCGGCATCAAGAACGTGACCATAAACGAGCCGCATTTTCAGGGCCATTTCCCTGAGCAGCCGGTCATGCCGGGTGTGCTCATCGTCGAGGCGATGGCGCAGACGGCCGGCGCCATCTGTATCCGCAGCCTGGGCACCGAAAAGCCGTCGCTGGTCTATTTCCTGACCATCGACAACGCCAAATTCCGCAAACCGGTCGTTCCCGGCGACCAGTTGAAGATCTATGTCAAGAAAATCAAGAAACGCGGCAACCTGCTCAAATTCGCTTGTGAAGCCATGGTCGACGGCGCCAAGGCGGCCGAGGCCGAGATTTCAGCCATGATGGTCACCAGCGACTGACGATCGAGTGCTTATGAAAATCAGAACATCCATTCATGCTTCCTCCATTGTCGAGGAAGGCGCCCAAATCGGCCAAGGCGCGCGCATCGGGCCGTTCTGCCATGTCGGGGCCGATGTGGTGATCGGCGACGACGTCGAACTGGTCAGTCATGTCTCGGTGATGGGCGCGACGTCGATCGGCGCCTCGACCAAGGTCTACCCGATGGCGACATTGGGCGCGCCGCCGCAAAACACCAAGCACAAGGGCGGCCGAACCACCTTGGTCATCGGCAGGAACTGCACGATCCGCGAAGGCGTGACCATGCATCTCGGTACCGATTCCAGCCGCGGCGAGACCACGGTCGGCGACAATGGCAATTTCCTTGCCTACGCCCATATCGCCCATGATTGCGTCGTCGGCAACAATGCGACGTTCGCCAATGGCGCAACGCTGGGCGGCCACTGCGAGGTCGGTAACAATGTCTATATCGGCGGCCTGACCGCAGTGCATCAGTTCGTCCGCATCGGCGACAACGCCTTTCTGGGCGGTTGCTCCGCGATCGTCGGCGATGTCATCCCCTTTGCCATCGCGGTCGGTAACCGCGCCAGCCTGCGCGGTCTCAACATCATCGGCCTCAAGCGCTCCGGTCTGCCGAGGTCCGAAATCCTTGTGCTGCGCAAGGCTTACAGGATGATCTTCGATCGTTCCCGCACCGTTGGCGAGAACATCGAATTCGCCAAGGCGGAGTTCGTGTCGTCGCCGACCGCCATGAAGATCATCGATTTCATTACCAGTCGCGGCAAGCGGCACTATGCTGTGCCGTCGCTCAAGGGCGGCGATGGCGACGATGTCGATGACGAAGACTGAGACAGCGGCAGCGCGTCTTGATCTTCCGCCGGGCTCCAGGGTCGGCATCATTGCCGGCGGCGGCAGTCTGCCGGTCGAAGTCGCGGCCGGTTCGGCTGAACAAGGTTATCCGCCCTTCGTCATCCTGATGGAAGGCGAAGTCGACCGCATCGCGGAACTCTCCCGATACGATCACGAAAACCTCGCTCTGGAAGGTATAGGCTCGCTCGTCCCATTGCTGCGGCGGCACCGGATCACCCATCTGGTGCTTGCAGGCGAGATCAAGCGCCGGCCGCGATTGCTTGCGCTGCGCCCCAGTCTCAGCCTGCTCGCGGTGATTCCTTTGGTCGTCATGGCGCTCGCGCGTGGCGATGATGGTCTTCTAAAGATCTTGGCACGGGGCCTCGAAGCGCGTGGAATAAAGGTCGTTGGCGCCCACGAAGTAGTGCCGAATCTTGTCGCCGCCGAAGGCGTGCTGACCAAGGCCGAACCGCGAAAATTGGACTGGCGTGATATTGAGGCGGGCCTTGCGGCAGCAAAGGCCATCGGGGCGCTGGATGTCGGCCAGGCGGCGATCGCGGTTGGCGGCCGGGCAATCGCGCTGGAAGGCATCGAAGGAACAGCCGGCCTGCTTGATCGTGCGAAGCTGCTGCGCGGCCACGGCCGTATTGCGGGCAAGACCCGCGGCGTCCTCGTCAAGTGCGCCAAGCCTGGTCAGGAACTGCGCGCCGATCTTCCATCCATCGGTCCGCAGACGGTCGAGGCAGCGCACGCGGCCGGGCTCGCCGGCATTGCCGTCGAGGCGGGACGCTCGCTGATCCTCGAAGGTCCTGGAACCATCGCACGCGCCAATGCACTCGGCCTGTTCGTCCTTGGCCTGCCTGTCGCCACGGAGCCGCGCAATGGCTGACAGGGCATTGAAGATCGCGATCGTTGCCGGAGAGGAGTCCGGCGACCTGCTCGGCGCCGACATAGTACGCTCGCTCAGGCAGGCGGCCGGGCGCGAGGTGCAACTCGTCGGCCTCGGCGGCCGTCATTTGCAGGCGCTGGGACTGGTCTCGCCATTCGATGCCGGTGAGATCGCCCTCATGGGGTTCAGTGCCGTCCTGCGCGACCTGCCGCGCCTGATACGGCGGATCAGCCAACTGGCCAAGACCGTTGCCGACGAAAAGCCGGACTGCCTTGTCACCATCGACAGTCCGGACTTTTCGTTGCGCGTCGCCAAAAAGGTGCGTGCGGCCAACCCGTCGATTCCAATCATCCACTATGTCTGCCCGAGCGTATGGGCGTGGCGGCCGGGCAGGGCGGTGGCGATGAAGCCCTATGTCGACCACATCCTCTGCATCCTGCCTTTCGAGGTCAAGGAGCTCGATCGGCTCGGCGGGCCACCGGGCACTTATGTCGGGCATCGCCTGACCCACGATGCGGGCTTGCTGGCCGCAGCCAAGGCGCAGGAGCTGCCGCGCGACCTTTCTCCTGATCGCGTCAAGACCCTGCTCGTCCTGCCCGGTTCGCGGCGTGGCGAGGTACGGCGGCTGCTCGACCCGTTCGGCGAGACGGTGTCGATTCTGCGTGCGCGTGGCCACCGCCTACGGCTGCTGCTGCCGACCGTTCCGCATGTCGCCGACCTCGTCAAATCCTCCGTCAACCGCTGGGATGAAAAGCCTGAGATCATCGTCGATCCCCAACGCAAATGGCAGGCTTTCGGCAAAGCCGATGCGGCGCTGATCGCGTCCGGGACGGTATCGCTGGAACTGGCGCTGGCCGGCGTGCCGATGATTTCCTGCTACAGGCTCGACCCGGTCGCGCGCGTCTTGGCGCCGTACCTCGTTTCCGTCTGGTCGGCGCTGCTGCCCAATCTGATATCGGATCGAGCGCTTATTCCGGAATTCTACGACGGCTACATCAAGCCGAACAATCTGGCCCGGCAATTGGAAGCCCTGTTCGCCGACAGCGGCATGCGCGCCTGGCAGAAGAATGGATTTGCAGAGATCACGCGGCGCATGGCGACGGATAGACCGTCCGGCGAGATCGCCGCGCAGGTGGTGATGCGGTATATCAAGAGAGGGAATAGTCAGTAGGGAGTAGGGAAGTTGACCGTGCCTACTGCCTACTGCCCAATCCCCAATCCCCAATCCCTACTCCCAATTCACCGCTTGGCGATCGGCACGTAGTCACGCTCGGGTGCGCCGGTATAGAGCTGACGCGGGCGGCCGATCTTCTGGCGCGGATCCTCGATCATCTCTTTCCACTGGGCGATCCAGCCGACGGTGCGGGCGACCGCGAACAGCACGGTGAACATGGTGGTGGGAAAGCCCAGCGCCTTCAGCGTGATGCCGGAATAGAAGTCGACATTCGGGTAGAGCTTCTTCTCGATGAAATAGGAATCGGTCAGCGCGATCTTTTCCAGCTCCATGGCGATGTCGAGCAGCGGATCGTCCTTGATGCCGAGCTCGCCCAGAACCTCATGTGCCGTCTTCTGCATGATCTTGGCGCGCGGATCGTAGTTCTTGTAGACGCGGTGGCCAAAGCCCATCAAGCGGAACGGGTCGTCCTTGTCCTTGGCGCGGGCGATGAATTCGGGGATATGATCGACATGGCCGATCTCGCCAAGCATGTTGAGCGCCGCTTCATTGGCGCCGCCATGCGCCGGTCCCCACAGGCAGGCTATACCGGCGGCGATGCACGCAAACGGGTTGGCGCCCGACGAGCCGGCGAGACGAACGGTCGAGGTCGAGGCGTTCTGCTCGTGGTCGGCGTGCAAAATGAAGATGCGCTCCATGGCGCGCGCCAGCACCGGGTTGATCTTGTATTCCTCGCACGGCACGGCAAAGCACATGTGCAGGAAGTTGGCGGCGAAGTTGAGCTCGTTCTTCGGGTAAATGAACGGCTGGCCGATGTGGTATTTGTAGGCCATCGCCGCGATCGTCGGCATCTTGGCGATCAGCCGCATGGAGGCAACCATGCGCTGGTAGGGGTCGGAGATGTCGGTGGAGTCGTGGTAGAAGGCCGACAGCGCGCCGACCACGCCGCACATCACCGCCATCGGATGCGCGTCGCGGCGGAAGCCGGTGAAAAAGCGCGACATCTGCTCATGCACCATGGTGTGGCGCGTCACGCGATAGTCGAAGTCGTCCTTCTGCGCCTTGGTCGGCAATTCACCGTAGAGCAGGAGATAGCAGACCTCGAGGAAATCGCCATGTTCGGCCAACTGGTCGATCGGATAGCCGCGGTGCAGGAGGATGCCGGCGTCGCCGTCGATGAAGGTGATTTCGGACTCGCAGCTTGCCGTCGAGGTGAAGCCGGGATCGTAAGTGAAGGCGCCGGTGGTTGAGTAGAGCGAGGCGATATCGATGACATCAGGCCCGACCGAACCACTTCGCACCTTGAATTCATGGGTCTTGCCGGCGAATGCAAGCGTTGCCGTGGCCTCCTGGGTCTTGCCGCCCAAATCCATTTTTTTCGCAGCTTCGGTCATTGCAAACTCCTTCTTGTTTCCTCATGCCGGCAAAGGCAAAATTCTGCAGAGCGACACGTCGAAAATCACCGCAATGCGCGTATTCGCCACCGCATCTCAGGAGGTGCGTGCCAGATTGGGCCAAGGCCTAATGTTGCACTGCGAAACCCGCCTTTCAATGCCAATCTTCTTGGGCCAGTTTGCTCCTAATCGATTTGATCTGAGATGCGCGCCAGGCTTTCCTCGCGGCCGAGCACGGCGAGCACATCGAACACGCCCGGCGAGGTGCTTTTGCCGGTCAACGCAGCGCGCAAAGGCTGGGCCACCGCGCCGAGCTTGTGACTGCCGGCCGCTGCCACCTCGCGGATCGCCGCCTCCGCCGAGGCGGCTGTCCAGTCACCCGCAAGCCCGTTCAAAGCTTCGTGAGCACTGCGCAGGATCTTGCGGGCATCGTCGGTAAGCAGAAGGGCCGCCTTGTCGTCGATCGGCAGGGGGCGCGTGGCGAACAGGAAGGCCGCGCCATCGACGAGCTCGACCAGTGTCTTGGCGCGCTCCTTCAGGCCCGGAAGCGCTGCCAGCAACTGCGCCTTGGTGCTGTCGTTCAGGCGCGCGGCGATCGCCGGGCCACCTTCGAGATAGGGCAGGGTGGCGATGAAGATGTCGAACAGTTCGGCATCGCTCATGCGGCGCATATGCGCGCCGTTGATCGCCTCCAGCTTGGCGAAGTCGAAGCGCGCCGCGCCCTTGTTGACATCGCCGATGTCGAACCACGAGATCATATCCTTGATCGACATGATCTCGTCGTCGCCATGGCTCCAGCCAAGGCGCGCCAGGTAGTTGAGCAGCGCCTCCGGCAGGTAGCCCATGGCGCGATAGGCCTCGACGCCAAGCGCGCCGTGCCGCTTCGACAGCTTGGCGCCATCGGCGCCGTGGATCAGGGGGATATGCGACATGGACGGCACGTCCCAGCCCATGGCGTTGTAGATCACGGTCTGGCGAGCGGCATTGGTCAGATGATCGTCGCCGCGAATGATATGGGTGACGCCCATATCATGATCATCGACGACGACGGCATGCATGTAAGTGGGATTGCCGTCAGAACGCAGGATGATGAAGTCATCGAGATCCTTGTTGGGAAAGCGCACCTCGCCCTGGACACGGTCATGGACGATGGTCTCGCCTTCGGTCGGCGCCTTGATGCGGATGGCGCCCTTGACGCCTGCGGGCGCCTCAGAGGGGTCGCGGTCGCGCCAGCGGCCGTCATAGCGGGGCGGCAGCCCCTTGGCTCTGGCAGCCTCGCGCATGGCCTCCAGTTCGGCTGGCGTGGCATAGCAATAATAGGCCATGCCCATGCGCACGAGCTCCTCGGCCACCTCGCGGTGGCGCGGCGCACGCTCGAACTGTGACACCGGCTCGCCGTCCCAGCTCAGGCCAAGCCAGGAAAGCCCGTCGAGGATGGCAGCCGTCGCGGCTTCATTGGAGCGTTCACGGTCGGTGTCTTCGATGCGCAGCAGCATCGTGCCGCCAGTGTGCTTTGCATACAGCCAGTTGAACAGCGCCGTGCGCGCGCCGCCTATGTGCAGATAGCCGGTGGGCGAGGGGGCAAAACGGGTGACGACCTTGTCGGACATGGAACTCTCGGAAACCATCTGAAGCGGGTGCGGTTGCGCGGACTTTCGCGCGCCCGGCGTTCATGTAGCATAGGGTGTCGAGGGCGCAAGGGGCAGACCCGATGGCTGGACGAGGCTGGGGCTCGGATCAGGGCGAGGACGCTGCCATCGGCGTCAGCGAACGGTCCCTCTTTGCGCCTCTGCCATTGCCGTCGCCCCTCCTGCCGGATCCCGGCCAAGCGCCGTTACAAGCGGATGTCGCCGCCTCTGTTCCTGTTGCCGAAACCGGCAGGATCGTTCGCGTGCGCCGGCAAATCAGCCTGACATCACTGCCTCGCCTGCGCCACAGCGTGAACACGGCGGCGAGCCTGGAACTCGACCGGGGCGTGGCCTTCCTGCTGGTGCCGGTCTGCCTGGCGATCGGAGCGATCGGCTATTTTTCGCTGACGGCTGAACCCGACTTTGCGAGACCTGTCGCGGTTGTCATTCTGACGGGGATCTGTGCGCTGGTCTCGCGCTCATGGCCAAAGACCCATCTGTGTTTCATGGCGGCACTTTTGTGCGCCCTAGGACTGCTTGCTGCCAAGGTCGAGACGTGGCGTGCGGGCACACAAATGTTGGGCTCGGAAATTTCGACGCAAGTCACCGGCCGCGTCGTCTCGCTCGACCGGATGGAAACCGGCCGTATCCGGCTGACCATCGACGTGACATCGACCGCAAGACCGAAACTGCGCTATGCGCCGGAACGGGTGCGGCTTTCGGCACGCAAGATCCCGGCTGACGTGACCGCCGGCTCCCTCATCACCGGATATGCCAAGCTCTTGCCGCCGACCGGGCCGGTGCGGCCGGACAGCTATGACTTCTCCTTCGACAGCTACTTTGCCGGCATCGGTGGCAGCGGGTTCTTTCTCGGCAATCCAAAGCTTGTCGTCAACGATGACGGCGACATGCCGCTGCCGGCCCGAATTTCCTCTAGCGTGGAAAATGCCCGTGAAGGCATCGCCGACCATATCAGGGCGAGCGTCGGCGGCGCCGAAGGCGAGATCGCCGCGGCGCTGATCGTCGGCGTGCGCGCCGGCATTCCCGATGAGATCAATGAGGCGATGCGACGTACCGGCATCTACCACATCATCTCCATTTCGGGACTGCATATGGCGCTGGTCGCGGGCACCATCATGGGATTGCTGCGCGGCGCCTTCGCCTTGTTTCCCGACTTTTCCGCGCGTCGCCCGGTCAAGAAGTATGCCGCTGCCGCCGCGCTGTTCTCGATCGCGGCCTATCTCATCATCTCTGGAGTCGTCGTTGCCGCCGAGCGCAGCTTCATCATGCTGGCGGTGATGCTGATTGCCGTGCTGTTCGATCGAGCAGCACTCACCATGCGCAATCTGGCGATCTCGGCGATCGCCGTCATCGTGGTGTCGCCGCATGAGGTGGTCGGCCCGAGTTTTCAGATGTCGTTCGCCGCGACCGCGGCTCTGGTCGGCGCCTATGCCGGCTGGGCGGATCACCGCGCGGGAAAAGCAAGACCGCCGCCGCCAAAGCGATCCGTGCCCGGTTTCCTGACGCGAAAATTCCTGCTGGCGGCAACCGGCCTTGCCATGACCTCGATCATCGCGGGAAGCGCGACGACGCTGTTTGCCATCTGGCATTTTCAGCGTGTCTCGCCGCTCAGCCTGTTTGCCAATCTCGCGGTAATGCCGATCGTCACCGTCGTCATGTTCCTGGCCGTCGCCAGCGCGCTGTTGATGCCTTTCGGATTGGATTGGCCGGCTCTCTACCTGATGGGTAAGGGCCTGACGATGATGATCGCCATATCAGGCTGGATCTCCGAGCGTTCGCCTGTCGATGGGGTCGGGCTGATTTCGCAGCAGTCGGTCCTGTTGGTGGCAATTGCCCTGGTCATCGCGACAATGGCGACAACTTGGCTGCGGCTCGCTGCTCTGCCATTCGCGCTGGCAGGCTTGCTGACCGTCTCGGATACGCGCACGCCGGATGTGCTAATCTCGGAAGACGCCCGGCTGGTGGCGTTGCCGATCGGTGGCGGCGAGCTTGCCGTCAGCCGGGAACGGCCGAACGAATTCACCGTCGACAACTGGAAACGCGCCCTGACATCAGAAACCATCGTCGTGCCAGAGGTGTTCGACAACAGCGATGGGCAATTCGATGTCGCGGATGCCGTTGATCTGCCGCTGGGATCGCCGTTCTATTGCTCCTCAGGCGTTTGCGTGGCCAGGCACATGTCCGGTGCGATCATTGCCTATGTCGAGGACCGCAAGGACGCCTGGAAAGCCTGCGGCTTCGCCGAGCTGATCGTCATCAATGACGCCACCGCGTATGACGCCTGTCACAATCCGCTGGTTCTCGTCATCACCAAGCGGCAACTGGCTCGCAAAGGCAGTGCCGCGGTCTTCTTCGATCGCCAATCGGCGACCACGCCGGCGACGATCAGCTTCGCGGTGGACAGCCCATATCGGCCCTGGCACACGCAACGCAAATACTCTCGTGAGGCAAGGGGGCTGGCACCCTTCAAGAAACCGGAGAAGCCAGCGGCCAACCCACAGCCGCCTCAGTAGCGGCGGATCAGGCCGACGAGCTTGCCTTGCACCTTGACCCTGTCCGGGCCGAAAATACGGGTTTCATAGGCCGGATTGGCGGCTTCGAGAGCAATCGAAGCGCCCTTGCGGCGGAACCGCTTCAGCGTCGCTTCCTCTTCATCGACCAGCGCCACGATGATCTCGCCGGGGCTCGCCGTGTCGGCATTGCGGATGATGACGGTGTCGCCGTCGAAGATACCGGCCTCGATCATCGAGTCTCCCTTGACCTCCAGCGCATAGTGGGCGCCGCCCATGATCATGTCCGGCGGCACCGAGATCGAATGCGTCTGATGCTGGATGGCATCGATCGGCACACCGGCGGCGATACGGCCCATGACCGGGATCGACACGGCGGAGACCGCATCGTCATCATTGCCGGGCGAGGGCATCCGCGAAGGCGCCGGCTTGATCTGCCGGCCAAGGGCGCCACCCTGACCGAGACTGCCCTGGATGACGCTTGGCGAAAACTTCTTTGCCGCGTTGAGACCGGGCGCGATCGAGTCCGGCAATCGCAGCACTTCCAGCGCGCGTGCCCGGTTGGGCAACCGGCGAATAAAGCCGCGCTCCTCAAGTGCGGTGATCAGCCGATGAATCCCGGATTTGGAGGCAAGGTCAAGCGCCTCCTTCATCTCGTCGAAGGATGGCGGAATGCCGCTCTCCTTCAGGCGTTCATGGATGAACATCAGCAGTTCATGTTGCTTGCGCGTCAGCATGGCGGCCCCCAGGTTACCTGAAACCAGAATCGAAAAACAAACCCAGAACAAACCCTATCTGTTCCAGTTGTGTTCTGCAACCGTTTAAAGTTTAATGAATTTGTTAAGGCTGCTGAAATTATTTGGCGCTTGCCAGCGGGTCGCGATCAACAGGCGCTAGGCACGGCGATGCGCCTGTTCCCATTGAAATTATTATGGTTAATGACCTGTGGCTCATCCTCGACCCAAGGCTTGGCATTATCAGTCTATCGACCTCCACAAAGGACGATATCAATCTTCGGGACGTTCGTTTGCCGTGAACGAAACGGAGCCAAAACGCCAACGTCTGTTGGCATTTGTGGCTGGAAATTCAGCCCTCCGTCATCTGCCAGGCAGTGAGGGCGGCGGCGGTGGATCGCGGGGATCGTTGCGTCAGGTAACGGCTTCCTTGACCGCGAAACGGCGGTCCTTCCATGCGCCCGTGCGCAGAATATCCTCCAGCACCTCAACCGCCAGCCACACATCCTTGTAGCCGACATAGAGCGGCGTGAAGCCGAAACGGATGGTCGATGGCGCACGAAAATCACCGATGACGCCGCGCTCGATCAGCGCCCGCATGATTTGATAGCCGTGATCGTGAAGGAACGACACCTGGCTGCCGCGCCTGGTCGCGTCGCGGGTGGTCTCCAGCGTGAGACCGTAGGCGCCGCACCTGGCTTCGACGAGCTGGATGAACAGTTCTGTCAACGCGACACTCTTCTTTCGCAATGCCGCCATGTCGACGTCATTCCAGATGGCAAGCGCGCCTTTGAGCGCCCGCATCGACAGGATCGGCTGAGTGCCGCACAAAAAGCGGCGGATGCCGGTGCCGGCAACATAACCCCGTTCGAAGGCAAAGGGCCGCGCATGGCCCCACCAGCCGCTGAGCGGCTGGCTGATATCGCCGTGGTGGCGCTGCGCGGCATAGATGAAGGCCGGTGCGCCCGGACCGCCGTTGAGGTACTTGTAGGTGCAGCCGATGGCGAAATCGGCATTTGCGTGATCGAGCTCGACGGGCAGGGCGCCGGCGGTGTGGCAAAGATCCCAGACGATCAGCGCTCCGGCCGCATGAGCTTTGCGCGTCAGCGCCGCCATGTCGCGCAGTTCACCCGATTTGTAATTGACGTGATTGACCAGCACCACCGCGACGTTTTCGTCGATCAGCTCTTCGATGGTCGGCGCGTCGACACCCGCGAGGCGCAGCAGGACGCCATCCCGGGTCGAGGCCACGCCTTCGGCGATGTACAGGTCGGTGGGAAAACTGTCACCTTCGGCGACGATGGCCGACCGGCCGGGCCGCATCTCCATCGCCGCGTGCAGCACCTTGTAGATGTTGGTCGATGTCGTGTCGCAGACAACGGTCTGGCCGGCCGCGGCTCCTATCAGGCGTCCGAGCTGGTCGCCGAGTTCGATTGGCATCTCGAACCATCCGGCCGTGTTCCAAGCTCGGATGAGATCCTGGGCCCATTCTTGGGTCGCCGCCTGCTGCAGCTCGCTGAAAACGGCATGAGACGCTGCCCCCAGTGAATTGCCGTCGAGATAGATCATCCCCTCCGGCAGAATGAAACGGTCGCGCATGGCCCGCAGCGGATCCGTGGCATCCATCGCTTCGACTGCGGCGAGATCAGGAATTCCACTCATGGTCGGTCAGTCCCCGGTTGTTCGCGAAGGGTTTTCCGCCACAGCGCGTCCCCTCGGTGTGCCTGTTTTCATTTCGACGTCAGAGCCGGGTGCGGACCGTCCACAGCTCCGGGAACAGCACGACCTCGAGCATTTTCTTCAGATACGAAGCACCCGACGTGCCGCCGGTGCCGCGTTTCAGGCCGATGATGCGCTCCACCGTGGTGACGTGGTTGAAGCGCCAGCGGCGGAAGTAGTCCTCGAAGTCGACCAGCTTCTCGGCCAGTTCGTAGAACATCCAGTAGCGCTGCGGATCGCGGTAGATGGTCTGCCAGGCGACCAGCACCTCTTCATTCTCGGTTCGCGTCTCACGCCAGTCCGTGCGCCTGGCATCGGCACCGATGTCGAATCCGTTGCGCGCCAAAAGCAGCAGTGCCTCGTCATAGAGCGACGGCTCGGCCAGGATCGCTTCCAGCTTCCCGCTCAGGTCGGGCCGGTGCTTGTGCGGCCCGAGCATTGCCAGGTTTCGGTTGCCGGCCATGAACTCGATGGCGCGATACTGCCAGGACTGGAAGCCCGAGGACTGGCCGAGCGCGTCGCGGAACTCGGTGTATTCGCTGGGCGTCATCGTCCGCAGCACATCCCAGGCATTGTTCAGCTGCTCGAAGATGCGCGCAACGCGCGACAGCATCTTGAAGCTCGGCTCGAGCCGGTCGGCGCGGATCGAGCGGATCGCGGCGCCGATCTCGTGCAGAGCGAGCTTCATCCAGAGCTCGGAGGTCTGATGCTGGATGATGAACAGCATCTCGTCATGCGCCGATGACAGCGGCGTCTGGGCCTCCAGCACTTTCTCCAGGTGCAGATAGTCGCTGTAGGACATGCGCTCCTTGAACGACATCTGGGCGCCTTCGGACGCCGGATCGTATGGCTCGCTCAATTGATTTTCTCCGTGCGCAGCCGGAAGCGCTGGATCTTGCCGGTCTGGGTCTTGGGCAGAGCGGCGATGAATTTTACCGATCGCGGATATTTATAGGGCGCGATCGTTGCCTTGACATGGTCCTGCAGGCGCTTGGTGGTGAGGGCGTCGGGCGCGACGCCCTGCACCAGCACGACATGCGCCTCGACGATCTGGCCGCGTTCGGCGTCCTCTGCACCGATCACCGCGCATTCGGCGACATCCGGATGCGATAACAGTGCTGCCTCGACCTCGGGTCCGGCGATGTTGTAGCCGGCGCTGACGATCATGTCGTCGGAGCGCGCGGCGAAATGGAAGAAGCCGTCTTCGTCCTGCGTGAAGGTGTCGCCGGTGATGTTCCAGCCGTCGCGCACATATTCCTTCTGCCTGTCATCGGCCAAGTAGCGGCAGCCGGTCGGGCCACGCACCGCCAGCCTGCCGGTCGTGCCGCGCGGCACCTCGCGCATCTCGTCGTCGAGGATGCGCGCCTCGTAGCCGCCCACCGGCTTGCCGGTCGACGCAGGCTTCATGTCGCCAAAACGGTTGGAGATGAATATGTGCAGCATTTCGGTGGCGCCGATGCCGTCGAGGATCGGCTTGCCGGTCTTTTTCGTCCACTCTTCGAAAACCGGAGCGGGCAAGGTTTCGCCGGCCGAAACTGCAACGCGCAGCGACGACAGGTCGGCACCTTCATCCATGGCCTTCAGCATGGCGCGGTAGGCAGTCGGCGCGGTGAAGGAGATCGTCGCTTTGTAGGTCTCGATGATGTGGATCATGTTGGGTGGCGTCGCCTGCTCCAGCAGCGTCGCCGCCGCACCGAAGCGCAGGGGAAAGATAGCGAGCCCGCCAAGGCCGAAGGTGAAGGCCAGCGGCGGCGAGCCGACGAAGATGTCGTCCGCCGTCACCTCCAGGATTTCGCGTGCATAGGCGTCGGCAATGATCAGGAGGTCGCGGTGGAAATGCATCGTCGCCTTCGGAACGCCTGTCGTGCCCGAGGTGAAGCCGAGCAGGGCGACATCGTCGCGGCCGGTGTTGACCGCACTGAACGTCACCGGCTTGTCGAGCGCGGCGCGATCGAGTTCAGCATCATGGTTGGCGGTGCCGTCGAAACCGATGACCTGCCTGAGGAATGCGCTGTCCTTGGCGCACACGGTCATCTCGTCCATCAGCCTGGTGTCGCAGAGCGCAACGGTGATCTCGGCCTTGTCGACGATCTTGGCGAGTTCGCCGGCGCGCAGCATCGGCATGGTGTTGACGACCACGGCACCGACCTTGGTGGCGGCCAGCCAGCAGGCGACCATGGCGGGGTTGTTGGCCGAGCGGATCAGCACCCGGTTGCCCGGCTTGACTCCGTAATTCTCGACCAGCGCGTGGGCCAGCCTGTTCGTCCAGTCGGACAGTTCCTTGTAGGTGCGGCGGCGGCCATTGCCGATCAGGGCGGTGTGGTCGCCGAGACCTTTTTCGACCAGCCTGTCGGTCAGTTCGACACCGGCGTTGAGGCGTTCGGGATAGTCGAAGCCGTCGAGCAGGATTTCAGGCCATTGCTCCGGCGGCGGCAGGTGATCGCGCGTGAACGTGTCGATATGCGCTGAAGGCCCAAGCATGTCGCCGCTATCCCGTCTGCTGCCTGACCAGTGCGCGATGCGCCTTGGCCGGATGTAGTGGATCCTAAGGTCCTGCTCTGAGGAAGCTTCGTACTACCCATCGCACCTGCTGAGATGCGCCCAGAAAGGGTGAACATCTGCAGGTTCGGGCAGCACAGCAGACCTCCCATTGTCGGCTGTTCGTTGGGGCAGGATCGCACCAGTCGAAATTTGTTTCAAGCCTAAAATGTTTTTGCTCAGGGCATTGACGCATGGCATGGCGGTGGCCATTGCTAGCAAGTAGCGATGCCGTCTTGGGGAAGGGCGCAGATGTTCGAACGTCACATCGTCGATTGGGATGATGCCTATGCCAACGGCGCCAACATCGCGGGCAGTGATCGCTGGCCGTCTGCATGGGCGGAGCCAGCGCAAGCATTCCGCGATGCGCTGTCGGCGCAGGGCCGGGCGCGGCTCGACATCGCCTATGGCGACGGACCGCGCAATCGGCTCGATCTTTTCCTTCCCAGGGCCGCGCCCAAAGGGCTGGTGGTGATTATCCATGGCGGTTACTGGCTGGAGACCGACAAGAGCTTGTGGTCGCACCTCGCCAATGGCGCGGTCGGCAGTGGCTTCGCCGTGGCGATGCCCTCCTACACGCTGTGCCCGAACATACGCATCGCCGGCATCGTCAGCGAGATTGGGGCGGCAATCGGCGAGGCAGCGGCAATGGTCGACGGACCGCTGATGCTGACC
The DNA here is from genome assembly GCF_040319805.1 of Mesorhizobium sp. M0848. Classification (NCBI taxonomy): domain Bacteria; kingdom Pseudomonadati; phylum Pseudomonadota; class Alphaproteobacteria; order Hyphomicrobiales; family Phyllobacteriaceae; genus Mesorhizobium; species Mesorhizobium sp. M0848. Next base: position 101,802 of record NZ_JAMYOM010000013.1, read on the forward strand.
GGACATTCGGCCGGCGGCCATCTCGCCACCCGGATGGTGACGACAAGCACGCCGCTGGCCGCCGATGTGGCGCGGCGCATACGCCATGTCGTCTCGATTTCAGGCCTGCATGACCTGCGTCCGCTCATGCGCACCGGCATGAACGCGGCGCTGGCCATCGACGAGCACGAGGCGCTGACTGAAAGCCCGGCGCTGCTGCGGCCCATGGATGGTGCCCGCATCACCTGTTGGGCCGGTGGCGGCGAGCGCGCCGAATTCCTGCGCCAGAATGCGCTGCTTACCAACATCTGGACCGGCCTCGGCGCCACCACCAGCGCCGTGGTCGAGCCCGACCGGCATCATTACAGCATTGTCGACGGCCTTGCCGACCCGGCGCATCCGCTGACGCAGAGCTTGATCTCGAACTAGAGCCGGGATCACTTTCTCGTCTGTTATGAGTGGCTTGTCTGGGATTCCTCAGCGCAGCATCAAAACGCTGCAAGCCTCGCCAGCAGCTGCTGCAGGGGCAAACGGCGCCCGCACGATCAGCCCGTTGGCGTCGGCCAGCATTCTCAGCATCGAGGAATCCTGGATACCGAACGGCGTCGCCACCGGTACGCCGTCATCTTCCCTGACCACGGCTCGGACATAGTCCTGGCGCAAATCATTGGCCGGCATTGCGGCGCCCAATCGCGCTTGGCGAACGTCCTGGCGATGATTGCGGCCGCCGAGCCGCGCCAGCAGCGGCTTCAGGAACAACTGCGAGCAGACCAGGCTTGCCACCGGATTGCCGGGCAGGCCGATGCACCTGATGTCGCCGAGGCGGCCGAACATCAGGGGCTTGCCGGGGCGCATGGCGATCTTCCAGAAGCCGAGCGTCATGCCTTCGCCGGTCAGCACGTCGTGGATCAGGTCGTGATCGCCGACCGAGGCGCCACCAAGCGTCACGATGACATCCGCACCGGCCGCGACCGCTTGTCTGATCAGGGCAGCGATAGCCTCCTTGCGATCGGCGGCAATGCCGAGATCGAGCGCGCGGGCGCCGACCGAGTGTGCGGTGGCAGCGACGCCATAGGCATTCGATGAGATGATCTGATCCGGGCCGAGATCACTGCCCGGCGGCAGCAATTCGTCGCCGGTGGCGATGATGGCGACCAGCGGCCGTTTCACCACGCTGACCCGAGGATGGTTGGCCGATGCTGCCAGCGACAGTGCCGCCGGGTCGAGTAAGCGGCCTTTTTCCAGCAGCATGTCGCCTGTTGAAAAATCGAGCCCGATGCGGCGGATATTGCGCCATTGCGCCGTCGGCTCGGTCACTTCGATTTCGCCGCCGCCGAGGTCGCGGACATTCTCCTGGATGACGATGGTGTCGGCGCCTTCGGGCAGCGGCGCGCCGGTGAAGATGCGCACGGCCTGCGTCTGGCCGACCGTGCCGTCGAAGCCACGTCCAGCCGGCGCCATGCCGATCACCGACAGCCTGGATGGGACCGACGTGACGTCGGCGGCGCGCGCCGCATAGCCGTCCATGGCGGAAGCATTGAAAGGCGGCTGGGTGCGAAGAGCAACGACCGGTTCCGCCAGAACACGATCCACCGCCTCGAACAGAGGAACGCTTTCGCCGGCTAGAGGTGCCGCACCATCGAGCAGGCGTTCAAGCGCCTCCGCGATAGGAACCAGCGCCATCAGGAACTCACCTTGTAGTCACCCGACTTGCCGCCGGTCTTTTCGACCAGGCGGATACCGGAGATCACCATGGCGCGGTCGACTGCTTTCGCCATGTCGTAGATGGTCAGGCAGGCTACCGAAGCGGCGGTCAGCGCTTCCATCTCGACGCCTGTCTTGCCGGTGACGCGGGCGAGTGCGGTGACCTTCAGGCCCGGCAAAGCATGGTCCGGCTCGATGTCGACGGAGACCTTGGTCAAAAGCAGCGGATGACAGAGCGGGATCAGTTCATGCGTCTTCTTCGCCGCCATGATACCGGCGATGCGCGCGGTGCCGAGCACATCGCCCTTCTTGGCGTTGCCGGCGAGGATCATCTTCAGCGTCTCGGGCTGCATCGCGACAAAGCCTTCGGCGATCGCCGTGCGCGTTGTTTCGTCCTTGTCGCCGACGTCGACCATGTTGGCCTCGCCCTGCGCGCCGAGATGGGTAAGGCCTGATACCATCGTCAGATGGCCTCGGCCAAAGCCTTGCCTGTCAGAAGCAGGCGCGTCGCCGCGGTGACGTCCTGTTGCCGCATCAGGCTCTCGCCGACCAAGAAGGTGCCGATGTCGCTCTTTTGCAGCCTGAGGCAGTCGTCATGCGAGAAAATACCGCTCTCGCTGACCAGCAAGCGGTCGGCCGGAACCATCGTCGCCAGCCGCACTGAAGTGTCGAGGCTGGTCTCGAATGTGCGCAGATTGCGGTTGTTGATGCCGATCAGCCGCGACGACAATTTTAGCGCGCGTTGCGTCTCGGCCTCGTCATGCACTTCGACCAGTGCATCCATGCCGAGTTCGAACGCCGTCGCCTCGAGCTCGCTGGCCAGGGCGTCGTCGACGCTGGCCATGATGATCAGGATGGCATCCGCGCCCCAGGCGCGGGCTTCGTAGACCTGATACGGATCGAACAGGAAATCCTTGCGCAGCGCCGGCAGCGCGACGGCGGCTCGCGCCCGGGTGAGAAATTCAGGCGCACCTTGGAAGGACGGTGCATCGGTCAGCACCGAAAGACAGGCAGCACCACCCTTGGCATAGGCCTGCGCCAGAGCCGGTGGATCGAAATCGGCACGGATCAGACCCTTGGAGGGGCTCGCTTTCTTGATCTCGGCGATCAGCGCGAAGGCGCCGGATTTGCGCTTCGCTTCCAGTGCGGCAAGAAAACCGCGCGGTGCGTCGGCATCTTTTGCCCGGACCTTGATTTCGGCCAACGGCACGCGTGCCTTTGCCGCCGCGATCTCGTCGCGCTTGTAGGCCTCGATCTTGCGAAGAATGTCAGACACGCTCTATCCGTTATCCGTTCGAAATCTCGACCAGCCTGTCGAGCACTTGCAGGGCACGGCCGCTATCGATGGCTTGCGCCGCCGCCGCGATGCCGTCGCCAAGCGTCGTCGCCTTGCCGGCCACAACCAGTCCGGCACCGGCGTTCATCAGCACGGTGTCGCGATAGGCGCCGGCGCCGCCGCCCAGCATATCGCGCAAGGCCTTGGCGTTGTAGTCCGCATCGCCGCCGCGCAACTCATCCTTGCTATGGCGCGCCAGCCCAACCGCTTCAGGGGTCAGCGTGAAGCTGCGGATTTCGCCGCCGATCAGTTCGGCGACCTGCGTCTCGCCGGTGGTGGTGATCTCGTCATAGCCGTCGCCATGGGCGACCCAGACATGCTCGGCACCCAGCGCCTTCAGTGTCTCGGCAACCGGCAGGATCCATTCCGGCAGGAACACACCGACCAGCTGCCGCTTGACGCCGGCCGGATTGGAGAGCGGCCCGAGCAGGTTGAATATGGTGCGGGTGCCGAGTTCGACGCGGGTCGGGCCGACATGCTTCATCGCAGGATGATGCGCGGGCGCGAACATGAAGCCAACGCCTGCCTCGTGGATGCAACGGCTAATGAAATCGGGCGAGATGTCGATCTTGACCCCGAGCGCCACCAGCACATCGGCTGCCCCTGTCAGCGACGACAGGCCGCGATTGCCGTGTTTGGCAACCGGCACGCCGCTGCCGGCAACGACGAAGGCCGATGCCGTCGAAATGTTGACGCTGTGAGAATTGTCGCCGCCGGTACCGACGATGTCGACGGCATCGGTGGGCGCGTCGACGTGCAGCATCTTGGCCCGCATGGTTGCGACGGCGCCGGAAATCTCGCTCACCGTCTCGCCGCGCACGCGCAGCGCCATCAGGAAACCGCCGATCTGGCCGGGGGTCGCGTCACCCGACATGATGATGTCGAAGGCCTCGCGCGCTTCCTCAAAGGAAAGCGCGCTACCGGTCGCGATCTTGGCGATATGGGTTTTCAGCGCGCTCATCTTGTCGAGGCTTGGGCGACGGCGGCCTGGTCGATGCGAACGTCGTACTGTGTCTGCAACTGTGCCACCAATTGGTCGAGCAGATCATCCGACATGCCGGAGGTGAAGGATTTCTGTGCGTCATCCGGCACCGAGCTGGCATCGGCTCCGGCGGGCTCGAACACTTCGGCGACCTTGTACAGGATCTGCCCGTCGCCGGTGGGCGAGGGGATCAGGCCGGTACCGCCTTCGCCAACGCCGAACATTGCTGCGGCGCCTTCCTTGCCGAAATCGACATCGTCGGCCTCGCGCTTGACACCGCGCTTGGTCTGCTTTTCCAGCTTCAGTTCGCTGGCGATGACATCGAGCGTTGCGCCGGCCTTGAGCCGCTTTTCCAGCTCGTCAGCCTTGGCGGCGAGCCGCTTGCTTGTTTCCGCCGCGGTCCAGTCGGTGACGGCTTTCTGACGAACCTCATCCAGCGTGCGGTCGCGAGCCGGCGTGATGGACGCCACCTCATAGAAGACGAAGCCGTTGTCGGCTGTGGTCAAGGCATCGTTTTCCGTGTTGGGTTCGGCGTCGAAGACCGCTTTGATCAGCTCCGGCGATTGCGGCAGGTCCTTGACGATGCTTGCATCTGGCCGCAGCCCACTGCGATCGATGGCGTCGATGGTGACGATCTTCAGCTTCAGCTTGGCCGCGGCCTCTGCCAGCGAACTGCCGGCGGCGCGGGTGTCATCGTAACTGTCGCGCACGTCCAGAAGAATGCGGCTTGCCTCGCCCAACGCCAGGTCCTTGCGGATCTGGTCGGACACTTCGGTCAGCGGCTTCACCACCTCGGACTTGATCTCGGTGACGCGCAGCAGCACCGGGCCGAAGGCACCTTGCACGACCTGGCTGACCTCATTGGCATTGAGCGAAAAGGCCGCGCCGGCGACCGCCTTGTCGGCAATCTTGTCCTTGGCAAGCGTGCCGAGCAGCGTGTCGGCCGGGGTCTTGCCTTCCGCCGTGACCAGCTTGTCGAAGGTGGCGCCGGCCTTGAGCGAATCGAGTGCGGCCTTGGCCGCATCCGGCGTCTTGAATACAAGCTGCTCGACGGTGCGCAGTTCCGGCGTGGTGTAACGCGCCTTGTTCTTGTTGTAGTCGTCGCTGACCTGGCTGTCGGTGACGGCGGTCGTGTCCATGATGTCGACGGGTTCAAGGCGGACATAGGAGAATTTGCGGTATTCGGGTGCCGCATATGTCTTCTTGTTGGCTTCGAAATAGGCCAAGAGCACGCTATCGGACGGTGCCGCGATCGGTTCGACCAGTGCCTTGGGCAGCGTCAAATAGTCGATGGTGCGGTCCTCGCCGCGATAGAGCGCAACCGCCTTGAAGAAAGTGTCCGGAGCCTTGAGGCCATCCGAGACAGCCTCGACGATCTGCTGGCGCACCGCCACCTGGGCACGGTTCTTCAGATAGTCCTCGGGCCGCATGCCAATCTGCTGCAGCATGTATTCGAATGTTCTGCGGTCGAACTGGCCGCCCGGGCCCTTGAATGCCGGGTCTTCGCGCGTCAACTCGGCCAACCGGTCCTTGGAAAGTCCGAGGCCCAGCTTGCGGGCCTGTTCGTCGAGAACGGCGCCCGAGACGAGTTGCGCCAGCACCTGGTTGTCGACACCGAGTGCCTTTGCCTGTTCGTGGCTGAGACGCTGGCCGAACTGCTGCGACATGACAGCGAGCTGGCGATCATAGGCGAGACGGTATTCGTTGATCGACACTTTGGTGCCGCCGGCGGTAATGACCGAATCATGGCCGGCCAAACCACCCATCAGCCGTCCGGAAACGCCCCAGACCAAAAAGCTGAGCACCAGCAGCACCAACAGCCCCTTCGCGACCCAGGTGCCTGCCGCGCTTCTCAATATACCAAGCATTTTTACTTCCGATTTATGCGCATTTTCGCATGCGCCGAGTCTGAAACAAGCGCAATAGCGCCCTTCCGGCCCACTGTCGATTGCTTTGTGGCCTGATTTTGGTAGTGAGGGCCAGAGCCCCGATATCATCCGGAGAAGCAAACCCATGACGCCAGGAATTCGCCCGCTCGTCGCCGGCAACTGGAAAATGAACGGCACCAGTGCCTCGCTCAACGAGCTCCGGATGATCGGCAACGGCTTCATGAGCGGACTTGACGCGGAGACCGAAGCGTTGGTTTGCGTTCCCGCGACCCTGCTTGCCCACGCCGCGGAGATCCTGTCACGCACGCCGGTGCATGCCGGCGGTGAGGATTGCCATACCAAGGAGAGCGGCGCCTACACCGGCTGCATCTCGGCGGAAATGCTCAGGGATGCCGGTGCGAGCCATGTCATCGTCGGCCATTCCGAATGCCGCGAGCAACGCGGCGAGGATGACGCCACTGTCCAGGCCAAGGCATCCGCCGCATGGCGTGCCGGGCTTGTTGCCATCATTTGCGTCGGCGAAACGCATGAACAGCGTGAAGCGGGCGCGACGCTGGATGTGCTGTCGCGGCAGGTCGATGGTTCGGTCCCGCCAAGCGCCACCCCGTCCAACACCATCATTGCCTATGAGCCGGTATGGGCGATCGGCACCGGCCTGACGCCGACAGCCGGCGATGTGGCGGCAGCACATGCACATATCCGCGAAAAGCTGTCGGAAAAGCTCGGCGGCGTTGCGGCCAAGGTGCGCATTCTCTATGGCGGCTCGGTCAAGCCTTCCAACGCGGTCGAATTGCTCGGCGTCAGGAATGTCGACGGGGCGCTGGTCGGCGGCGCCAGCCTGAAAGCGGCGGATTTCCTAGCTATTGCCGAGGCCTATCGCAATATTGCTTGAAGACATTCGCCACGCCGGACAGGGCTTCCGGTGCCTGAAATCGTTGCAAAGGACGGGTTGCTTCCCATATTCCGGCCACGGGCTTGGAAATGCCGTCAAAGCATTGTATTGAGCCGCCTCCAATTCACCGGTCGTGTCCGCGGCCGGGCAAGGCCTTGCCAGGATAAACTATGGAAACCGTACTGATCGTCATCCATCTCATGGTTGTGCTCGCCCTTGTCGGCGTGGTGCTGCTGCAGCGCTCCGAAGGCGGCGGCCTCGGCATCGGTGGCGGCTCCGGCTTCATGACCGCGCGTGGCGCTGCCAATGCGCTGACGCGTGCGACGGCGATCCTGGCGGCCGCCTTCTTCGCCACGTCCTTGACCCTGTCGATCGTCGCCCGCTACGGCGAGAAGCCGATCGATATCCTCGACCGCGTGCCGGCGACATCGGACGGTGCAGGCAAAGGCGTGCTCAACCAATTGCCCGGCACGACCACCCCGGCGCCCGCAGGCACCACCACGCCGACGCCGCCGTCAGGCAACGATGCCGCGGCTCCGGCGACCGCGCCGGCCACGGCGCCTGCCGCCGGGTCGACGCCGCCGGCAACCAATGGCGCCGCTCCCGCCGCGCCGGCGGCCCCGCAGGTTCCAAACCAGTAGTCTTCGGCGGCTGAAGCCGCGATCTGTGCTCGTTTGAACACAGTCGCGGCAAATGCAGCGAGATCACAAAGATTCGACTGGGTGAGGTACGACCTCACGCTTGAGGCCCCCGCGCTTATTCGACTATAGATTGCGCGCGGCACTTCCGGCGCCCTTGGGGGGCGCTGGGCGACGCCGTGGGCAACAAGCATAGAACGATCGGATCTTCGCCATGCAGCTTCGCAGCTTCATTTTCCTGGGACTTTGTGCCGCAATCGGCATCAGTTCCCCCGCTTTCGCTGGCGTTCCAGCCAATATGGCCGCACAGCCTTCGGTTGAAACAACCTCCGCCATCAACGTCGCCGTCAAAAGTGACGCGTCGCAATTGAAGCTTCTCAAGAAGAAGAAAAACCCGACGCCCGACGACCTCGCCCAGATCAAGAAGATCGAGGCCAAGATCGTTGCCGACAAGGAGGCCGCCAAAGCCAAGGCGCTCGAAGCCAGGAAACTGGCGATGCGCGAGGCGGCCAAGGCCAAGGCCGACGCTGAACGGCAGGCGTTCCTTGCCAAGAAGGGCAAGAGCGCGCCGGCAACCGAGGTGGCCGATGCCAAGCCGGCCAAGAAGCAGGTTGCCAAGATCATCGAGCCTATCGAACCGATCGCGCCGATCCAATCGGCAGAGCCGCTTCCGGCAGAGGCGATGAACGTCGCCTTGACCGGCAACAATGGCGAGCTGCGCAGCGAGGTCATCGGCCAGAAGCAGCCGAGCAACGGTGGTCTGTTCGCCGGTCTCTTCGGCGGGACCTCGTCCGGGTCTTCGATAAGCTATCTCCCTGAGACACGGGCTCTCGACCAGGTGCTCGCCAAGAGGGAAGCCAAGAAGCAGTTCAAGGTGAAGCCGGAATTCGTGCCGCAGGACGTGGAATTCAGCGGTTACGATGCGGGCACCATCGTCATCGACACCAGCGCGCGGCGCCTCTACCTCGTCGAATCGTCCTCCACCGCCCGCCGCTACGCCATTGCGGTCGGCCGCGAGGGTCTGCAGTACAAGGGTACGGTTGCGGTCGGCGACAAGCAGGAATGGCCGCGCTGGATCCCGACGCTGGACATGCAGAAGCGTGAGCCGAAGCATTACGGCCAGTACAAGGACGGCATGCCCGGCGGTGGCCAGAACCCGCTCGGCGCGCGCGCCATCTATCTCTATGACGGCAAGAAGGACACGCATCTGCGCATCCACGGCACCATCGCGCCGCAGTCGATCGGAACCAGCGCCTCGAATGGCTGCTTCCGCATGATCAACGAGCACGTCATGGACCTCTACAGCCGCGTCAGGGTTGGCACCAAGGTCGTTATCATCTGACGTTTTCGTCATCCTGCCGAAAGGGCCGGCTCAGCCGGCCCTTTTGTTTTGCCCTGTTCACGATCCGAGCGCCTTCTTGGGAAAAAACCTTCGCGGTGGTTTTTTCTCTGGCGGAATCAATCCGGCCGCGTTAAGCGATGACTCCCATGGCGCGATATGTATTCATCACAGGCGGCGTGGTTTCCTCACTTGGAAAAGGCATAGCCGCAGCGGCCCTTGGGGCTCTCCTGCAGGCGCGAGGCTATCGCGCACGCATCAAAAAACTCGACCCCTACCTCAATGTCGATCCGGGCACGATGTCGCCGTACCAGCATGGCGAGGTTTTCGTCACTGATGATGGCGCGGAAACCGATCTCGATCTTGGCCATTACGAGCGCTTCACCGGCCGCTCCGCCAATCAGCAGGACAACATCACCACCGGCCGCATCTACAAGAACATCATCGAGCGCGAGCGGCGCGGCGATTATCTCGGCGCAACCGTGCAGGTCATTCCGCACGTCACCGACGAGATCAAGAATTTCGTCCTCAACGGCAATGACGACTATGATTTCGTGCTTTGCGAGATCGGCGGCACGGTCGGCGACATCGAGGCGATGCCGTTCCTGGAAGCGATACGCCAGCTCGGCAACGACCTGCCGCGCAACAACGCCGTCTACGTGCATCTGACGCTGATGCCCTACATCCCGACGGCCGGCGAGCTGAAGACCAAGCCGACCCAGCATTCGGTCAAGGAACTGCGCGGCATCGGCATCGCGCCCGACATCCTGCTGGTCCGCGCCGATCGCGCCATTCCCAAGGAAGAGCGCAGAAAACTGTCGCTGTTTTGCAATGTGCGCGAAAGTGCCGTGATCCAGGCGCTCGACGTGCCGCATATCTACGATGTGCCGATGGCATACCATAGGGAAGGGCTCGATTCGGAAGTGCTGGCCGCCTTCGGCATCGATCCGGCGCCGAAGCCGCGCATGGAGCCGTGGCAGGCGGTGTCCAACCGCATCCACAATCCGGAAGGCGAGGTCACCATCGCCGTGGTCGGCAAATATACCGGCCTCAAGGATGCCTACAAATCGCTGATCGAGGCGCTGTCGCATGGCGGCCTGGCCAACCACGTCAAGGTCAAGCTCGACTGGATCGAATCGGAGATCTTCGAAAAGGAGGATCCGACGCCATGGCTGGAAAAGGTGCATGGCATCCTGGTTCCCGGCGGCTTTGGCGAGCGCGGTGCCGAAGGCAAGATACTGGCGGCGAAGTTCGCGCGCGAGCGCAAGGTGCCGTATTTCGGCATCTGCTTCGGCATGCAGATGGCCTGCATCGAGGCGGCGCGGTCGCTGGCCGGCGTCGAACATGCGTCTTCGACCGAGTTTGGTCCGACCGAGGAACCGGTCGTCGGCCTGATGACCGAATGGCTGAAAGGCAACATGCTGGAGAAGCGCCGGGAAACCGGCGATCTCGGCGGCACGATGCGGCTCGGCGCCTATCAGGCCGAACTCGCCAAGGGCTCCAAGATCGCCGAGATTTACGGCGACACACAGATTTTCGAGCGCCATCGCCACCGCTACGAGGTCAATATCGACTACAAGGAGCGACTCGAGGATTGCGGCCTGGTATTCGCCGGCATGTCGCCCGACGGCGTGCTGCCGGAGACGGTCGAGTATCCAGACCACCCCTGGTTCATCGGCGTGCAATATCATCCGGAACTGAAAAGCCGGCCGCTCGACCCGCATCCGCTGTTCGCCAGTTTCATCGAGGCGGCGGTGGAGCAGAGCCGGTTGGTGTAGCGATCAGGTCGGGCGGCAATGCAGACCTATGTCGCGCTGCTTTACAGCATCATCCTGGGCGAGGGCCGCCGGGTCGTATGGCCGACCTCAAGGCCATGGCCGAAGAGCTCGGGCTGAACAACCCGCGCACGCTGGTGGCGACGGGCAATCTGGTCTTCGAGGCACCGGCAACTGATATCGCCGACCTGGAACAGCGGCTGGAAGCAGCCTTCGAAAAAACCTTCGGCCGCCATGTCGATATCCTCGTGCGCGGTGCCGAGGACTGGCTGAAGCTTGCCGCCGGCAATCCGTTTCCAGATGAATCGAATGCGACCGCGGATCAGGTGGCGGTGCGCGTGATGCGCCGGCCGGTGCCGGACGAAGCCGTCACGGCGCTCGGCTCCTATGTCGGCAAAGACGAAAAGATGCACGCCGTCGCTGGCAATATCTGGATTGTCTTCTCGCGCGCCGCACCCAGTTCACGGCTTCTGACCGCAGCGAGCCACAAGCGTCTGGGCGTCGGTACCTCACGCAACTGGAACACGGTGCGAAAACTGGCCGAGATGGTGGGCAGTAGGCAGTAGGGAAGCAGTTCTCTACTCCCTCACACCTACTGCCTACTGCCTCATTTTCAAGCCTTTGCCGTCTTCGCTCCGGCGCCTAAAGCGGCGGTGCGTAGCACGTAGTAGATGATGCCGGCGATCGCCACGCCGAAGAACCAGCCATAGACGCCCCACCAGGACGGCAGCCAGTTGGTGAAGTTGGGCAGGATCGACGAGAAGATGGCGCCGATGCCGGCGGCGATGAATGCATTGACGTGCCAGCCGCCCTGGAAACGGAACTCGCCGTCTTCGCGGTAAAGCGCCTCAACGTCGATCTCACCCTTCCGGATCAGGTAGTAGTCGACCATCATCACCCCGAAGATCGGCCCCATCGTCGCGCCGATGATGTTGACGAAGGAAGCGGCACTGCCTTCCCATGGCGCGAAGGGATAGAGCAGCAGGGCAATGACGGCCGCGATATAGCCGCCCTTCTTGAAGTCGATCTGCCTGGGGAAGACGTTGGAGAAGTCGAAGGCCGGCGAGACGAAATTGGCGACCACGTTGATGCCCAGGGTCGCAACCGCAAAGGTCAGGGCTGCGAGCGCCGCCAGGAACCAGCTGTCGAATTTCGCCGAGATCTGGTCGGGATGCAGCAGCACTTCGCCATAGACGTCAAAGGCGGCAATGGTGGTGACGCCGGCGACCAGCGAGAACAGGATGAGGTTGATCGGCAGACCCCAGATGTTGCCCTTGCGCAGCGATGCCTTGTCCGGCGCGTAACGGGCGAAATCGCAGAAGTTGAGATAGAGCGCCGAGAAATAGGTGACCCAGATTGCTGCCACCGCAAACAGCGAAGTCCACGAGCCGGGCGTGCCGGGCACGCCCGCGTCCTTCGTCTTGTCCAGCAACACGTCCATCGGGATGTCGCTGGTGAAGGCAAATCTCCCGGATTTGACGCAGAGATAGATCGCCAGGATCAGCATCATCACCCACACCGCGGGGCCGGCCCAGTCCTGGAAGCGGCGCACCGTTTCCATGCCGTTCTGGATGATCAGCAGTTGCAGCCCCCAGATGACCACGAAGCAGATCACCTCCAGGCCGGTATGGCCGAGGAAATGCGTGCTGGCATTGAAATCGGCGAACCACTGCGTGCGGATCAGCAGCGCCACGATCGCGCCCGAGGCGGCGGCCGTCTGCGCGCCGTACCAGAAGCAGGCGACGATGGCGCGCACCAGTGCCGGTATGTTGGCGCCCCAGATGCCGAAAGAGGCGCGGGCAAGCACGGGGTAGGGCACGCCCGTCTTCACGCCGGCATAGCCGACCATGTTCATCAGCGCGTAGATGATCAGCGATCCGATGCCTATGGCGATGATGAAATTGACAAAGCCGCCGCAGAACAGGAACAGACTGGCGGCAAGATAGTAGCCCCAAAGGCTGTGGACGTCCGACGTCCAGACGTTGAAGATCGAGAATGGTCCCCAGTTTCGAACTTTGGCCGGAGCCAGATCCTCGTTGTACAGATCAGGTGAAGCACCCTGTATTGTCATTGCAATGGTCCCCTTTTGCAGCACGCGCCCTCACGCGTTGGCCGCGTGCAGGTTAAGCCTGCCGCAGGGGAACCGACAAGCAACCTATTTGCCGGCTTTGGCCTTAAAGATATTCAATGAGAACTGCGATTATCGATGCACGGCGATGGTGGGTCATCGCTGAGCCCGGCACGGATGATTCGAAGTTCGACGCTGGGATTCCAATCTGAAGCGGTGGCTCCCGACATCTTCGGTAGGGGGCCATCTAGGTGATGGCCATAAGCTGCTTGTGATCCGCGACTTCGGCGAGCAGCCAATCCTGAAACAGGCCGGTGCCTGGTTTGTTGCCGATGCTGCGACGCTGATGCAGGTAAATGCCGGCCGGATAGGTGTGGCGGGCACGGAACGGGGCGACCAGTTTGCCTTGCTGCAGAAAATCTTGCGCCATCATCGTGTCCGCGAGCGCTATTCCCGCGCCATTGATCGCTTCGCGCATGATCAAGGTGCAATCATCCAGTGTTGTGCTGGATTTTGGCGTCGTTTCCAGAACGCCTTCCTGCTCCAGCCAACGCTTCCATCTCATGGTTTCGCATTCATGGATCAGATGATGATTGACCAGATCGGCCGGCGATCGCAGCGGCACAGGCCCCTCCAGAAGCGAAGGCGCACAGACCGGCGTCAAAAGCAGCGGGATCAGCAGCGTCAAAGCCGGGCCGGCCTTGTAGACGAACTCGTCGACAATGGCCAAATCGAAGTTGGCGCGCTTGCCTGAAGTGGAGATCTCCAGATCCACCGACGGATGCAACCGGCGAAAGTTCGGCAACCGGTCCGCCAGCCAAAGGTTCAGAACAGTGGGCACGCACAAGACCCGGACACGTTGGATCTTGCCGTGGCGCGACCCCTCGGAGAGGCTGACGTCATCGGTGGCGCGCCAGATGGCTTCGAACGCCTCCGAGAGGCTGCGTGCATAGTAGGAGCCCCTGATAGTTGGCGTTATCTGGCGAAAACCGCGTTCGAACAGGTCCTGGCCAAGATTTCGTTCAAGCGCGCGGATGTGGCGGCTGACAGCCGAGGGTGTCAGATGCAGTTCTTCCGCCGCGTCCTTGACGCTGCCGAGGCGAGCGGCGGCCTCGAAAGCGCGCATGCCATTGAGTGAGGGAAGGGCCATTGGCCGATCATGAATTGTCAGTTGAGTTTTTGTCAATCGACATGGGCAGAATTCGCGTTTGATCGCCTGCCCCGTTAGGGGATACCCAGAAGGCAAGAGCAATTAAGTCGTCTCAAGAAAGCGACTGTTTGGGGACCGGCATTATACCACGAACGGCGGAGACCGGCTTGACCAGTCTCCACCGGGGCGAGCGAAGCGTTGCTCGCTACCGGCTGGTATTGCCGCAATTGGAGAGAGCGCCAGCCTATGCCTCAATCGCCAGCGCCGGTTTTCGAGACCGCGGATGAGATTTCCGCCGAAGCCTCTGTCGTCGTGATTTTGCAAACTGCCCACACGGGCTTTGGCCCGCGGGCAGTCGCCCTGGATGCCGAGATGAGCGGGATCCTCTCTCGCGCCTGCTCCGACCCGGCCGCCTTGGCCGAATCCGGCACCTGCATCGATCTTATTGCTCCTCAGGCCGTATCGATTAAGCGCGTGGTCGTCCTGGCCTTGGGCAAAGCTGAAACCGTAACCGCCCTGTCGTTGGCACGCGCTGGCGGTCTGCTTGCCGCGCATCTGGAGGGCAAGGGAGAATGCGCGGCCACGCTGGTCCTGGACCCCATCGCCGGCGTTGACCTGCCCGGAGCCGAAATCCTGGCGCGTGTCGCGCTCGGCATGCGGCTGCGCCGCTATCGTTTCGACATGCGCAACCGGCGGCAAGGGGCGGGAGCGGATCGAACCTTGCGGGTGAAACTGGTCGGGGCCCGCGGCCCAAATCTGACCGCGGCGCTGGCGCGGATGAATGCCATCGCCGACGGTGTCGAATATGCGCGGACCTTGGTCAACCTGCCGCCGAACCATCTCCATCCCGACAATTTCCATGATCATCTGGAGCCGCTGCGTGAAGCCGGCATCGACATCGAAATGCTCGATGCCGCGCAACTGAAGGAGCTCGGCATGAACGCGCTTCTTGCTGTTGGATCGGGCTCGGCGCGCCCGCCCCGGGTCGCTGTCCTGCGTTACCGGGGCAAGGGTGCGCCCGCTCAACCACTCGCTTTCGTCGGCAAGGGCGTCTGCTTCGATTCGGGAGGCCTCTGCATCAAGGGCGGAGCGCAAATGTTCGACATGAAAGCCGACATGGGCGGAGCGGCCGCTGTGGTCGGCCTGCTGATCGCGCTCGCCCGGCAAGGCAGCCCGGTACATGTTGTCGGTGTTCTCGGCATCGCCGAGAACATGCCATCCGGCACCGCGCTCAAACCGCGCGACATCATCACGACGGCGTCCGGACAGACCGTGGAAGTGTTCGACACGGATGCGGAAGGACGCCTGCTTCTGGCCGACTGCCTCCACTATGCAGCCACGCGCTTCAACCCTTCGGTGATCGTCGATCTGGCGACGCTGACCTATTCGGTGACGCGTGGCCTGGGGTCGATATTCGCCGGCCTGTTCAGCACCGACGATGCCATCGCGTCACAGATGATCGCGGCCGGAGAAGCGGTCGGCGAACGGTTCTGGCGGCTGCCGCTCGACCGGGCCTATGATGAGGGTCTGCAATCGCCGTTCGCGGACCTGCGGCATCATGCCAAGGACATGGAAGACGGCGACGCTCCCTATGCGGCGGCCTTCCTGCGTCACTTCACTGAAGACCGCCCCTGGGTGCATCTCGACATCGCCAGCAAGGAACTGACCGACACCGATCGGCCTCTGGGCAGGCAAGGCGCCACGGCATTTGGCGTGCAGATGCTGGAAGAGTGGGTGCAGGTCAGCCGAAACATGAGTTAGGCGCCCGCAGTCACGGACAAATACAAGATGCCTTCAACCGCACTGGGAACTGGGATGTCATCTGAGATCATCGGCATGGAAGGACGGGCCGCTTTCGGGGCCCACGAGACCTGGTATCGGGTCAGTGGCGAACTCGGTGGCGAAAAGGCGCCGGTGGTGATCCTGCATGGCGGCCCGGGCGTCGCCCACAATTATGTCGATGCCTACAAGCTTCTTGCGCGCAGGGATCGCGCCATCATTCATTATGACCAGTTGGGCTGCGGCAATTCCACCTTACTGCCTGAGAAGGGCGCCGATTTCTGGACACCTGGGCTGTTCATCGACGAGCTTGAAAACCTGGTCGACCATCTCGGCATTCGGGCGGGCTTCCACGTGCTCGGCCAGAGCTGGGGCGGCATGCTGGGCGCCGAATATGCCGTGACGCGGCCGAAGGGTCTGAAATCGCTGACCATTGCCAACTCACCGGCGTCCATGAAACTGTGGGTCGAAGAGGCCAACCGGTTGCGTGCGGATCTGCCCGCCGATGTGCAGGAGACTCTGACCCGGCACGAGCAGGCCGGCACGACGGACGATGCGGCGTACCAGGCGGCGACGATGGTGTTCTACGAGCGGCATGTCTGCCGGGTCGTGCCTTTCCCGCCCGAAGTCACGGAAAGTTTCGCCCAGGTCGTGCGCAATCCGACCGTCTATAATCTGATGAATGGGCCGAACGAGTTCCATGTCATCGGAACGCTGAAGAACTGGAGCATCGTCGAGCGCCTGCCGGCCATCGATGTTCCCACACTGATCATCTCCGGACGTCACGACGAGGCCACGCCCGCGACCGTGCAGCCCTACAAGGACGGCATCAAGGGGTCTCGCTGGGAGATATTCGAGCATTCCAGCCACATGCCGCATGTCGAAGAGCAAGATGCGTGCATGCGGGTGGTGGGAGACTTCCTGGACCACAACGATAACTGAAAAAAAGGGGAATGAAGACATGAAGAAACTGCTTCTGGCGGCAACAGCCGCGGCATTGCTGGCCGGTACATGGCTGGCCCCGGCACAGGCCGAATATCTCAAGGAGCACCGAGGCGGCACCATCCGCCTGCTGGCCCGCTCCGCGGCCGGAACGCTCGATCCGCACATCAATTACACGGACCAGGGCTGGCAGATGTACCAGCCGATCTATGACGGCCTGGTGGCCTTCCGCAAGGCCGAGGGCATGGACGGCTTCACCATCGTTCCCGATCTGGCCGAGGCCCTGCCGCAGGTCAGCAATGACGGTAAGACCTTCACCTTCAAGCTGCGCAAGGGCATCAAGTTCTCCAGCGGCCAGGATCTTGGCGTGAAGGACGTCGTCGCTTCCTTCCAGCGCATCTTCAAGGTTTCCGGACCCACCTCCGGCACGTTCTATGCTGGCATCGTCGGCGCGGACAAATGCCTGGCCGACACCAAGAGCTGCACGCTGGAAGGCGGCGTTGTCGGCGACGAAGCGGCCGGCACCATCACCATCAACATCACCAAGCCGGATGCCGAGCTGCTCTACAAGCTTGCCTTGCCGCATGCCGTGGTCCTGCCGGCGGACACGCCCGCCGAAGACATGGGTTCCAAGCCCATTCCCAGCACCGGCGCGTACATGATCTCCGCCTTCGACCCCAATAAGGGCATGACGGTTTCCCGCAACCCCAATTTCAAGCAGTGGAGCGAAGAAGCCCAGCCGGACGGCTATCCGGATGTCGTCCAATATGATTTCGGCCTGTCCGAAGAGGCAGCCGTCACCGCGATCCAGAACGGCGAAGCGGACTGGATGTTCGACGCTCTGCCGAGCGACCGCCTCGGCGAACTCGGCAGCAAATCCATGGACCAGTTGCACATCTCGCCGCTTTCGGCGTGGTGGTACGCGCCGCTGAACAACCGTCTCGCGCCCTTCGACAATGAAAAAGCGCGCCAGGCCGTTGCCTATGCGATCGACCGCAACACGCTGGTCAAGCTGTTCGGTGGCAAGGTGTTGGCCTCGCCGGTCTGCCAGGTCCTGCCGCCGGACTTCCCCGGCCATGAAGACTATTGCCCCTTCACCAAGAATCCGGGCGCCAAATGGTCGGCCGGAGACCTCGACAAGGCAAAGCAGCTCGTCGAGGACTCCGGCACCAAGGGCCAGAAGGTGACGATCATCGTCGAGGACACCGCCATTTCGCGGTCCATCGGCGTCTATCTGCAGAGCGTGCTGACCAGCATCGGCTATGTCGCCGACGTCAAGCCGATCTCGTCGAACATCCAGTTTACCTACATCCAGAACACCAACAACAAGGTGCAGATGTCCGTCACCCAGTGGTACAAGGACTATCCTGCGGCCTCGGATTTCCTGAACATCCTGTTCAGCTGCGCCTCCTTCCGTGAAGGCTCGGACGCCTCGATCAACATCGCCGGCTTCTGCGACAAGGAAATCGACGCCAAGATGCAAAAAGCATTGGACCTCGGCGTCACCGACCAGAAAGCCGCCGACAAAATGTGGGCTGAAATCGACAGGCAAGTCACCGACAAGGCACCCGCCGTTGGCCTCTTCACGCCGAAGCGGCTTGACTTTGTCAGCAAACGTCTCGGCAATTTCAAGTTCAACCGGCAGTTCAACTGGATGATCACCCAATCCTGGGTACAGTAATGGCCTGGGTGCAGTAACGAACCGCGGAGGGGCACGTCCGTGTCGAACGTAGCTGTCGCCGCGCCGCGCAAGACGCGAGGGCCCTGGGCCGTCGCGTTTGCGAAGCTGGCAAGGGACAGGGCTGCCATGGCGTCGCTGGCCGTGTTCCTCCTCATCGTGCTTGCCTGCCTCAGTGCGCCTCTTTATGCAAAATGGGCATGCGTGGACCCCTTCGCCTCGACGCTCGACGCCGTCATCCAGATCGACGGTGCCGACGTTCCAGTGATGGAACAATCGACGGAAGGGCTCGGGCTTGGCTACACACCGCTCGGCCCGACCTGGCGGCTGGGCAATTATTTCCTCGGCGCCGACAGCCAGGGGCGCGATGTCATGGCCAGGATGCTCTATGGCGGGCTGAGCTCGTTGCTGATCTCCGGAGCAGCCACCATCTTCACCCTGATCCTGGGCACGGCGGCGGGATTGATCGCCGGCTATTTCGGCGGCGTCACCGACACGGTGCTATCGCGGTTCCTCGACATACTGTGGGCGTTCCCGATCTATCTGCTGGCGATTTCGCTCTCCATCGTCACCATCGCGCATGGCATCACGATCGGACCGATCCAGATCGAGTCCGGCAGTCTGTGGCTGCCTGTCATCATCATCGGCATCGTCTACGTGCCCTATGTGGCCCGCCCAATCCGCGGGCAGGTTCTGGCACTGCGTAAAAGCGAGTTCGTGCTGGCCGCGATCAATCTGGGCGTGCCGGGATGGCGCATCCTGTGGCGCGACATCCTGCCCAACGTTACCACCACGCTCATCGTCTTCGTGCCGCTGATGATGGCGCTGAACATGCTTACGGAATCGGCGCTTTCCTTCCTTTCGATCGGCGTGCAGCCGCCGGCCGCGAGCTGGGGCACCATCATCCAGGACGGACAGGCGCTGCTTTACACCAGGCCATTGGTGGCGCTGGTGCCGGGGCTGGCGATCGCGGTTTCCGTCATGGCGCTCAATGTCTTCGGCGACGGCCTGCGCGACGCGCTCGATCCGCGCTCCAAGGTTCGGCTGGGGCGCGACTGATGATCTACGCCATCCTGCGCCGTTTCGGCCAGATGCTGTTCGTGATGTTCGGCATCTCGGTCATCGTCTTCCTGATTTTCTTCGCAACGCCGGGCGCCGACCCGGCGGCGCGCATCGCCGGCCGCAATGCATCGCCCGAAGTGCTGGAGGCGGTACGCCACAGCTTCGGCTTCGACCGGCCGCTCTACGTGCAATATGTGACGATGATGGAGAAGATCTTCGTCACCGGCGACCTGACCTCCTTCGTCAATCGTGGCTGGAAGGTGGTGCCGGCGGTCATGGATTCGATCCCGGTCACACTCTCGCTGGTGTTCGGAGCGGCGATCCTGTGGGTGGTCGTCTCCATCATCATCGGCATCGCCGCCGCCGCCACGCGCGGCAGCTGGCTGGACAAGCTGCTGATGGCGCTGGGGCTGCTCGGTATTTCGATGCCGGTGTACTGGCTGGGCGAAGTGATGAACCTGATCACCCAGAGCCGCTACCACGACAGCTGGGCGTTCTCCTGGGTGCCACCGCTCGGCTACAAGAATTTCTCCGACGATCCGAAGGGCTGGTTTCTGACCCTGGTCATTCCCTGGATCACACTGTCCATTCTCTATATCGGCATTTACGGGCGCGTGCTGCGCGCGGCAATCATCGAATCGCTGCAGGAAGACTATATCCGCACGGCCCGGGCCAAGGGGCTGTCGGAAACCCGCATCCTGCTGCGCCATGCCTTGCGCACGTCGCTCATCGCCTTCGTCACTCTGTTCGGCCTGGATTTCGGCGCGCTGGTGGGAGGCTCGGCCTTGCTGACAGAGGTGGTGTTCGGGCTGCACGGCATCGGCAAGCTCACTTATGACGCTCTGCAGAATCTCGATCTGCCGATGATCATGGCGACGGTGATGTATGCGTCCATGTTCGTGGTTATCGCCAATGCGGTCGTAGATTTCGTCTACATCCTTCTCGATCCGCGCCTGAGGACATCATGATACTGTCGGTGCGCGACCTCAGAGTTTCCTTCCGCACAAATGATGGCCTGGTGCGGGCCATCGATGGCGTTTCCTTCGACCTCGAGGAGAGCGAGATCCTCGGTGTCGTCGGTGAGTCCGGTTCCGGCAAGACCGTGTCGCTGCTGGCCGTCATGGGTCTCATCACCGATCCCAACGCCACCATCGAAGGGTCGATCCGCTACAAGGGCCGCGAACTCGTGGGACTGCCCGCACGCGAACTCAGGCGGCTGCGCGGCAACGAGATCGCGATGATCTTCCAGGATCCGATGACCGCATTGACGCCTGTCTACACGATCGGCTGGCAGATCGCCGAACAGATCCGCGCGCATCGCAACATCAGCAAGTCCAAGGCGATGGAGCGCGTCGAGGAACTGCTGGCCGAGGTGAATTTTCCGAACCCGCACGAGGCGATGTCGCGCTACCCGCACCAACTGTCCGGAGGCATGCGTCAACGGGCGGTGATCGCAATGGCTTTGTCCTGCAATCCGGCGCTGCTGGTGGCTGACGAACCGACCACGGCGCTCGACGTCACCGTACAGGCCGGTATTCTCGATCTGGTGCGCAAGCTGCGCGCGACGCACAAGTCGGCGGTCGTCTTCATCACGCATGACATGGGCGTGGTCTCCGAACTCGCCGACCGGGTCATGGTCATGTATGCCGGCCGCGTGGTGGAGCGCGGCAGTCGCGCGGAGCTGTTTTCCGATCCGCGACACCCCTATACGCGCGCGCTGCTGGGTTCGATCCCGCCGCTGACCGGCGAAAAACCACGGCGCCTGCCGGCCATTCCCGGTTCGCCGCCATCATTGCTGCGACTGCCGCAGGGCTGTGCGTTCGGTCCGCGGTGTCCAGTTCACTACGAACCCTGCGAGGCCGGCAAGCCCGATCTCGGGAGCGGCACCCATGCCGCGGCATGCTTCAGGGTGGCACAGGCATGAGCGGACCGATGATCGACAAGAACCGCCCAATCCTCGAGACGCGTTCGCTGGGCAGGCGCTTTTCCATCGGCAGCCGCTTTTCTGCCGAGGGCAAGCGAACCGTCCATGCGGTCGACAATGTTTCCCTGACCGTGTGGCGCGGCGAGACGGTTGGGCTGGTCGGCGAATCCGGATGCGGCAAGTCCACGCTGGCGCGCTGTCTGGTGAGGCTCTACGACATATCGGACGGCGAGCTTCTGTTCGAAGGCAACGACATCACCTCGAAGTCGCTGTCTGAACTCAGGCCGCTGCGGCGGCGCCTGCAAATGGTTTTCCAGGATCCGTCGGCATCGCTCAATCCGCGCCGGCGCGTCGGCGACCTGGTGGCCGAGCCGCTGCGCATCCATGGCAGGCTCTCGTCGAGCGAGATCACCAAACGCGTGGCGGAACTGTTCGACCTTGTCGGCTTGCTGCCGGATCACGTCATGCGGTTTCCGCACGAATTTTCCGGCGGACAACGCCAGCGCGTCGGCATCGCGCGGGCTATTGCATTGAATCCGGACCTTGTGGTCCTGGACGAACCCGTCTCTGCGCTCGACGTGTCGGTGCAGGCGCAAATCGTCAACCTGCTCGCCGATCTGCAGGAGAAGCTCAACCTCACTTACATCTTCATCGCCCACGACCTGTCTGTGGTACGTCAGGTTTCAACCCGCATCGCGGTCATGTATCTCGGCTCGATCGTCGAAGAAGGGCCGGCGGAAGAAGTGTTTGCAGCACCAGCCCATCCCTATAGCCAGGCGCTGATCTCGGCGGTTCCCGTCGTGGAGACGACGCCCGGTGGGACGCGCAAGCGCATCATCCTCACCGGCGACGTACCGAGCCCGCTGAACCCTCCAACCGGCTGCCGTTTCCATCCCCGATGCCCGATCGCGGCGGAGCGCTGCCGTTCGGAGCGGCCGCAGTTACGGGAATACCGGCCCGGTCGCAAAGTCGCCTGCCACTTCCCCACGATGTAGGCGACACTCACCACCGCACGGGTGATCGCCTTCGCCTGACAGATTTCTAAAAAATTCCATTTTTGCCTGGAACCAACCGGCTATTGGCGCGTTTGGTGGGGTTCGATCGAGCGCATTGCGGTCGACCGGGAGGAAACGATGGATCAATTGCATTTCTTTTCGCCCGTGCGGATTTCGCGCGGGCAGGGACACCCTTTGGAAGAAATCGATAGTGTTGCCGAAGCCATGATGTTCTTGCGGAAATGGCCGACGGGACGGCGCGGTCCGGTTTATCAGTGCGCGCTGAATTGTTGCTCGGCCGCCTTGTCGGGCCAGATGTCGGCCGAGGAAGCTAGGAAAGCGTTCACCGGCTTTGCCCGCATCACGCGTCTTCTCGATGACGACATGGCGTTGCCGGTGCCCGGCGAAAGCAAGGCAAGCATACACGCGTTGCGGCGATAGGCTGTTGTCCTGACGGTCCCCACAAGGTCCCGCGCTGCAGCGGGCCGGGCTCTCGTTGTGCAATGCGCTCGGATGGCGCGTCGAAAGTTCGTCCTGTATGGCACACTTCACAGCGGACGGTCGTCGATCATGCTTACTTCAGTCACGAGCTTGCGGCGAAGCGCCATCGTGTAGTCGTCTGGCCCCTTCGGCGTCATGACGAAGGCCTGGGAACCGCCAATGACCGATTCTGCAAAATAGGATGCCAGAGGTTCGTCGGGACTCTCATCCTCCGTCGGGATGGCGATGGCATTGATCGTATATCCCTTGGCTATGGCGTTCGACCTGCTCGGTTGGACGGGAAGCCCGTCGTTGTTCTCGCCGTTGGAGGAGATATCGATGACTTTCTTGGCTGCCTTTCCCGGAAACTGGTCGAGCAGGAGACTGCCGATGTCGATAGCCGAGGAAACGGATGTTCCGCCTCGCCCTCTGCGGATGAAGCCGGTATCGCCTTTCCTGCTGATCACCGCAGCCGCCGCTTTGGCATCTTCCAGTCCGCAGATGCTTGTCCACGGCAGCACGATGCGCGCGTGTCCGGGGCTCGACCATTCAAAGTAGGCAATGCCGATGCAGCCAACGTAATTCCGGCTGATGGCGGCGATGATCTCTGGCGAGGTGAGTGCCGCGGCATGTCCCTCGCGTTGCATATCGGCGATCTTTGGATCGATTGACGACGAGAAATCGACCGCGAACACGATAGCGACGTCAACGTTCGCGGCATGGGCAGAGATCGCCCAAAACATCGAAGCTGCGACTATTCCTGTCACTCTCGAGATTGAACTGACCGGCGTCAGAATGCCCCAACCTTTCGTCCGTACCCGTTCACGAAAGGATAGGGGGCCGGCGTCCTGATGATATACACTGCCAAACATGTCATTCTCCATCTCGACATCCGGTCGTTTCAAAAAGCGAGCTCAACATGTGGAAATTTGGCGGGGCGCCTTGGCACCCACCCCGAACAGCAGCAGATCGGCCTTGGTCCACAAAAGATAACAGCCGAGCAAGGTCAGTGGCATGGCGAGTGCCGCGAAGGACCCGCCCGACCAGACCTCCGGCAGAGCTCGGCCGAGGGCGACGGTCGTCGCCAGCATTGCCGGCAACCGGCTGGCGAGCACCGCACTGCGGAACGGATCGGGCCAAGCGGCCGGCCACATCGGAATTGGCGTGCCGGGCCTGTGGAAGGTGCTGCCGAATTTGCCCAGGGCATGGAGCAGGCCAGAGGTCGCCGCAAGCAATGGATCGCCGAGCAGCAACAGGGCAATACCGAGTCCGATCGCACCCAGACCCGACAGGAAGTCGCCCAGACGGTTGAGGGTGGGATCGGGAGCATCCGGCCTTGCCCAGGCCCGGTGATAGGCCTCGCCGCCCCAGAAGAAGACCAGGGTGGTCAAGGTCAGCGCAACAGTGCCATGGCTGCCGGCGAAATATTCGATCACCGCCATGGTGACGCTGCTTCCCTCATGCAAGCCGACCGGCGCGGTAGCAATCTGGATCGCGAGACCGACAATGAGGCCGAGCGCGTTACCGCTGTTGTAATAGCCGCCCGGTCCCTTCATGCGGGCGCGAAGCGCCGAAACCAAATGTGCGATAGGAAGAAGGATCGTCCGCGCGTCCATCACTGCGCCCCCACGACAAGTCCTGCCGCCATCGGCAAGGCCACCGCCGCCTGGCTGATCGACGCCACTGGCCCCGTGTCGGGCGGCAGCCGGGGCCGGAATAGGTTTCGCATCACCGGCAAGGGTCATCACATTCCTCCACTGGACCTGAATTGTTGGGGTGACGATCGCCTGCCCAATTTGCGGCGGCAGCTGCAAAGGCAGGGGCCCCGTCGGAGGGTTGAACCGAAGCGGTTCGCAAGGACGTGCGTGCCTGCGGCGCTCGGTTCGACAGTGCCACGGACAGGATCGCACCCAGAATGATGGCGGCACCCAATGCGCTCGCGGACGAGCTCCGCTCGCCGAGAAAGATCGCCGCGCCCAGCGCCCCGAAAACGCTTTCTGCGCTGACGATCACGGCGGCGTGGCTGGCCGGCGTAAAGCGGAGGGCAACCGTCTGTATGCCGAAGGCAATCGCAGTGGAGAACACGCCGAGGATCGCCAGTTCCGGGCCGGCTGCGAATGCGGCGGCCAACGACAGATTGCCTTGCATTGCGCCGAGCGGCAGGGCGAAGGCTGCGGCGCCGAAGAACTGTGTCGCGGCTGCGGTGAACGGCCGCGCATGCACCTGCATGTGCCGGCCCAGCTCGACTGCCCAGAGCGCATAGCAGGCAGCCGAGAGGACAGCGGTGAGATCGCCACTGCTGAACCCGGCAATCCCATCCGACAACAGCAGTGCGCCAACAACGGTCAGCCCGGCGGCGACCGTGAGACTCGCTGTCGGACGCTCGCCTGCGAGAAACCAGGCGGCTAGCGGTGTCATTACCGTTGCCGTGCTGACCAGGAAGCTGGCATTGGTGACGGAGGCACTGATATAGCAAAGCTGCTGGAGCGTGATGGAGATGGCAAACAGCGCGCCCACCTTGGCCAAGCTGGAAAAATAGTCCGGCCCGAGCGAAAGCCGCCTCTCCATCAAGACAAAGGGCAGCACAAGCAGCCCGCCGATCAGGCAGCGCAGACCCACCGCACTCAGCGCGTCGAGATGCACAAGCACCATCTTTTGCGAGACATTGCCGAAGCCCCACAAAGCGGCTGCGAATAGCAGCAGCAAATTGGCTCTTGTCCTGGACACGCGTCCCCCTCGAACCAAGCCTTTCGTTGACTTGGTCACTTTAATTTAGCAAAGCCTAAACAGCCTGCCGTTACGGCAGCGCTTGAGCGCGAAGGCCGACTGTTGCGAAGCGTTAGTTTTGAGTTAGGATTTCGTCAGGCTGGGATAGCAAATGCAAAGTGAGGACAGGGGCGCTGCAAATAGAATCTCACTCTTCGGCGGTTTCCGGATTGAAAATGAAACGGCCGGTCCGCTTCGGCTGACCGGGAAACGAGGGCCGGCAATCATCGCCTATCTGGCCCGGTGTCCGGGCATGGCGGCGACGCGGGAGAGGCTGGCTGACCTCCTATGGGGCGACAGTGACGGCGAACATTCGCGCAACAGCCTTCGGCAAGCCCTCAGTGTCCTGCGCCAGGATCTGGCGCGAGAAGGGGTGGATCTCATCCATTCCAGCGGTGAGCTGATCGCCCTGAGGCCAGAGGCCTTTCAAATCGACGTGGAGAAGTTCGAAACGGGTCTCTCGGCCCGTTCCGCTCAGGACCTCGCGAAGGCCTTGGCGAACTACACCGGGCCCTTCCTCGACGGGCTTTATCTGGGAAGCAATGCGTTCGATGACTGGATCACATCGGAACGCGACAGGCTGCTTAGCCGTGCGCTTGAGTCCTTCGAAAAGCTGGCCCGTCTCGTCGACCCCGATGCAGGGCTGATCCTAGCCGATCGTATTTTGGCCATGGAACCGACACGGGAAGAATCCTATCGGCTCAAGATGGAATTGCTCCTTGCATGTGGCCAACGCGACAGGGCAATCAGGACATACGAAGCTTGCAGAAGCATGCTGAAGAAGGAGTTCGGCGTCGAAGCAGGCCCTGAAACGCGGGCGCTTTGGCAATCTCTGTTGCTTGCCGCCGACGACGCCTCAAATGTGCAGTCGACAAGTGGTGTTCCGGCCAGCCAGCGCCTTGGGCGCCCGTCCATCAGCGTTGCCGACTTCGTCAATCTGACCGGAAAGCAAGGCGACGACTTTTTCGCCAAGGGACTTGTCCAGGACATCACGACGGCCCTCTCCGAAGTGGCCGACTATGTCGTGCTCGCCGCGCTTCCGCCCGAGAAGAGCGGCCCGGGCGAAGAAGCCAAGACGCCAGGGATACTCCGGGCGCGATATATGCTCAGCGGCAGCGTCCAGAGATCCGGCAATGGGTTGAGGGTGAATATCCAGCTCGTCGACGCCGCCGGCGGCCACCACGTCTGGGCCCAGAAATTCGACGGCCACTCCGAAAACGCGCTCGAATTCCAGGACAGGATCGCACAGTCTGTTGTTCTTGCCGTGATCCTCGAACTTCAACTGACCAACTGGAAGGTTCGAGACAAAAGCCCGCCGGGTACCCCTGAAGTGCGCAGGCTGGTCAACGAAGCCCTCATGAAATATTTTGAGATGACTCGGGACTCGCTTTTGGTGGGGGTAGAGCTTGCCGAGAAGGCTTTCTCGATAGGTCCCGACAACGCCCGTGCAAAGCGGACGCTCTCGATCGTAATATCCATGGGCGTGGCGTTTGGCGCGCTGCCTCGGGAGCGTGGGGTGATCGAGCGTGCGGTCGAACTCGCGGAAGCCGCGGTGCGGGCGGTACCGGACGATGAAATTGCCCGATGTATCTTGTCGTTCGCTCTCGAAAGTTGCGGTCGTATCGACGAGGCGATCGCCGAATGCCGCCACGCGATCAGCCTCAACCCAAGCTACCCGACTGGCCACGGCGATATTTCGATGCTCTTTGCGTTGCGCGGGCAGGTCGACGAAGCGGTGCGCGAGGCCAACGAAGCAATCCGGCTCGGAACGCACGATGTGATCGACTTCTGGCGCCACCACGGCCTGGTTGTGGCGCTCTTCGCTGGCGGAGACAACCAGCGGGCGCTCGAAGCCGCCCGCAAAGTGGTCAGGACAAAGCCGGGCTTCGTTCGCGGTGCCCTTTATTGGGCCGCGACCGCGTCGGCCACCGGGAACAACGAAGAAGCGTCCCGAGCCATCCACCATTGCCTGTCACAACTTCCGCATCTCAATCTGAGCAATGTCTGCCCTGGCTTTGTGCCGCGCTATGTGAAGGATCATCACCATTCCCGGTTCCTTGAGATGCTGTCGAGGGCTGGCCTTCCCAGTTCCTAGCCACATCTTTGGCGCAGACACCATCATACGAAACTGGAGGGTTCCATCCTCCGCCCAGGCATCGAAAGCAGATGACGCGTTGGCAATTCCGGCCAGGTCGACCTATAAGCTACCCCTGCGATTGAGCTAGTCGCGCCGCACGCCGTCGCGCCAGCCAGTCATCCGCCGAATTTGCGGCTTGGCCTATCATGGCACGTGATAGAGTTCATACGATACGATTTAACCTATTGAAGTTACTAAATATGCAAGAGTATCAAAGGTTTAGGATAGCCATAGCCCCGATGATGGATGGGACGAACAAGTGATCAAAATCAAATAGTTACGGGTGATCGTGTGCAAAAATTGCACACGAAAGTTCCCCTTCTCTTCCATTTTCGTTCCTGCGATGGAGAGGCCGATTGGCCTCATGAGGCGCTTTTTTTGGGCGGCTCCTGCCCATCGGACGACGCTCGTCGCCAGCGCACCCGTGAGTAGCCGTGGGCGGCTCTGCTGCTATGTTGCCTGAGTCGAGTCAGCCTAACTGCCAGCGCAGATCTTCCGCTTCGCTATCGCGAAGAAGATTTTGACCGGTTCGCGCGGTCTTCCAGCGCTGTCAGTTTGGGTTCGAACGTCGCAGGGATGTGGCCGCTATCGCCTACATTCACGACCGTGCCGCTTGGTGCAGGCGGCGCCAAAGTCGTACCGCGATACCGTTGAACGACGCCGGCTATCCGCTGCCCGTCGCTTTCAATGTGGGTGTTGTTGCTGTTTGGGTTGAAGGGATCGACGGTCTGCAGAAGCCCGTTGGCGGGTTCGCATCGCCGGCCGCAAGCGTCACCGAATCATAGTTGTTCAAATAGTCAGCCGCGCAGCCCGAAATTAGAACCGCCACACAGTAGAAAAACACGAACGCCAATGCATGTAGGTATCCCCCGACACCAACCCGACCATGCACAGTTTATGATTTGTTGTCGAATCCACTGATTGGCGCGAGATTTCACCCTGACATCACCTTCGATCTATGTCGCTCATCGGCTGGCGCAGCCTTCATCTTTCAACATGAAGGCTACCGCAGGAGCTCAGGAAGGGAACCTTTTCCAACATCGAAGTTTGGAAGCGCTTGGATCTCGTTCAGATTGTATTGCGTGAGTGGCTGGAAACGAACGGCCTATCTGCCAGTCTGGATGATTGACGAGGAAGGCGAGACGGACGGCAGCGCTTAGGCTTCGTCGATCCACGCCATACCTGTGGAAAGTAACCGGCTATTTACTATCCGCGGGCAATCTGAATGAAGTTCGCCCGCATGGCGCCTAATGTGCTGGTGCGTCAGTGAAGACGCCCCCCGCCAAATGGCAGCGGCCGACGCTTTCAAGTAATCCGCCCCCCAGTATGCGTCGGTCGCTTGCCCCTGGACGCAGGGGCAACATCATACAATGGCTGGAATGAATGGCGCCGGGTCTCCGCAGGCGCAGCAACTTTGCTACAGGTGTGACTTCCTAGCTACATACAAAGTTGCAGGCTCATCGGTATAAAGCGCTTGGTGATTTTGATGGGGATTTCATGAAAGCTTTTTTGCTTGCTTCATTTGTTGCGCTTTCGGCGGCTCCGGCTATCGCCGCCGATATGATGACCGCTCCTGTCGATACCCCTGAATGGACCTGGCAAGGGCCATACGCCGGCGTGTTCGGCGCCGGAACGTTGGAACACTACAAGATCTATGAGCCGGGTGCCCAGGCTGGCGCAACGCACAACGTCGGCTCGGCAACGGTCGGCGGCTTTGCCGGCTATAACTTCCAATCCGGCAAGATTGTCTACGGCGTCGAAGGCGAGCTTGGCTACCGCTTTAAGAAGAACACCTTCGACGACATTCCAGGCCCAGGTGTTCTCGACGCCTCCACAGGTTTGTTCGGATCCGTAAAGGGTCGCGTTGGCATGGACATGGGAGCCTACATGCCGTTTGTCACGGCTGGTGTAACCGCCGCAAAGCTGAAGACGTTCTATCCAGGTGGAAACGCCGAGCGGGATGCAACTTTGGTCGGTGGTATTGTTGGAGCAGGCATCGACGTCGCTCTCACACACAACGTGTTCTTGCGAGGCGAATACGACTTCTCCTTCTTCGGCAAGAAGTCGCTTGAATATTGCGGCGGCGGATGCACGCTGGAACACACGCTTCAGACGCACGATTTCCGCGTCGGCATCGCGATGAAATTCTAACTGTTCAGCGCGTCTCCGACGTTGACGCGCTCCGCAGGAATAGCAAGACCAAGGTCCAGCTTGCGAACGGCCTTCCGCGGGCGCAATGTCGCCAAGAACCCGACGGCCAGGGGTCTGGATCGCAAAAAGTTCGCGGCTCAGGCCCTTCGTCGGTGGGAACCATGCTATGCGGGCTCCTCTGCCGGGTGCTCCGGCCTTTGTCGTGCTGGGCCGGTCAAATTCCACCGGATGCATTCGACTTCCCTCCCAGTAACTTCCCGCACGGCCTTTAACAGCACCTCATGCAAGATGCGTGTCTGCCTGTAGTGGTCGCAGTGTGGCGATATGAACGGCTTGACGATGCCTTAGGTGCAGCGCTTCCGCTGCCCCCAAAAAGCGCTCGATTTCAGCCTGTGATAACTGCTTTGAGGGTTTTGACCTTGCCATGGTAGCGAACTCCGTTTGAGGGGGATCGCCGCAACGGGAGGATTATATTCCTCACTCGGACCTGGATGGCAAGGGTTATTCGGCCAAGCTGCCTTCCCGGTGGTGCATCGCCTTGAAGATCACCTCAAAGTCGCTGTCGACCTCCTCGTTGATCTCGTCGGCACCGATTCCCTCACGATCCGCAGGAGATTTCATCATTTCGTCAGTGAGGTCGCTAACCGCCACTGGATCATCAGTCATCGTGTTGGGCAGGTGCTCTGCCATCCACCGATCGAGAAAGTTGATGCTGCGTGTGCTCATCAAACGATAAGTTCAAAGTGCACATCAGGTTCCGCTACTTGACCCGTGAGACGGCCGCACCAGACTCCAGTGCATGGCTAGGGATCTCAACATCGGCGATGAGGTGGCGATCGACGCCACCATTATTCGACGTGTCACTGACGACAGGATCAGCGTGTCAACACCGACCTACGGATTTCCCCATTCCGTTCGGGATATCACCACGAAGGTGGTCAAAGGCCAGACCATGGAACTGATCGGCAGCGTCACACGGGTCGAGAAGGACGCCGTAACCGTCAGCCTGGGTGGCCCGGTGGTGACGGTCGCGCTTGATGTTGTGCGGCTGGTGACGCCCACAGTGCGTTAGTCAGCCAAGGACCATCCCAGCGAATACCACAGTGAGGAGCAGTGATGCCGGCACGGCTAGCAGACAGCACAGCTCAATGGTCTTGTTATCTTGCCGCTTGTCCATTTCACCGCCTCGCATTGTTCGCTGTGATTTTGACGAAACGGGGTAGCCGATGGAAGCGGATCCGCGCGCGATGCGTTAGAGATGCTGTGGGTGGTGTATATTAGCAACACCTTGAGCGACCCTGCTCTTCCTCCCTGAAACCTGCAGTGAAGCGTGCCGCAAGTCTTCTTCGCCGCGCAGGTGCTTCACACGGCCGATCAGCCCCGGCTTGGCCCACCGCGTCGCCGCCGCTTCATGCCCTTAGGCGCCGTGCCTGGGCGCTCCTGGACGCGTTGCCACAGCCGCTCGCCGGCAGCGGCTCACTGAACTGGATGCATGCGGCCGTCGGGCTCGATCATACTGGCAAGGGCCTCGCGCCGCTCCTCCAGCGCCATGTCTCGCAAATCGGGGCCGTGCTCGGCACCGGATTCCGTGATCGCACCATATTGGCGCAGTCTGGTATTCATAAAGGTGGCCCTATATGGAGCCCATCAACTTCCTCTATTAACTCGGCAGGGCTAAAGTCTTGTGCCGAACCTACTAAGGTCTGACGTTACCGCTTTGGTTCCGGTATTGGACACCAAGAGAAAAAAGCCCGCCAGCCGCGAGGCCAGCGGGCAGTTCTCATGGGGAAAGCACTGAATGGGAACGGTGCAACTGCCGAAGTTCGACAGCGCGGTTTTGTTCCACCATCCGTGAACCGGCCTGGCGAGCCGGCGGGCATCCCGCCATGTCGAGATGGGCTTAGTCCGACGTAGCAGGACCCGAATCCACGACTTGCGCCACATCAAGCCGGCTCGTTGGCGGATCATAATTGTCGGATTCGTACGAAGCAGAGTTCTGTACGATTCCAACCCTTTAACTTTGTACACCCGTGTTTTGTAATTCGGCGGCAGAGGGGACGCCGTGCATCAGTTCGCATTTCGCTGTCAATCGCGCGCCAGAGGGCGTACGTTTTCCAAATCGTCTGCACGTGTTTACGGGCGCGGACGGCAGGGAGATTGGAATGCTCTTGCCCCAAGCGGGACTGAGCTATGACCAATCCACAGAACGATTCCTATAAAAACGAATTGCTGCGTCGGCTTAACCCTGGTGACCTGGGGCTTTTGCAGCCACATCTTGAGCGATGTGCCCTCAATTTGAAAATGAACCTGGAGAAAGCCGATTCCGACATCGAGACGGTTTACTTTCCGGAGGACGGCATCGCTTCTGTGGTCGCGACCGTTTCAGGCAAGGAAGCTGAGGTTGGGCTCGTCGGATTTGAGGGAATGACTGGTGCGGCGCTCGTGATGGGCGCGGACTATGCGGCGCATGATTGTTACGTCCAGTCGCCGGGCAACGCCTTGCGGATTGGAGCGGAGCCATTCAAGGCGGCTCTTGCGAACAGCCCAACGTTGCGCCTCTTCCTGTTACGCTATGTCCACTACTTCCACATCCAAACTGGCTATACGGCCCTGATCAACGCAAAATCAAACCTTGAAGAGCGTTTGGCGCGATGGCTTCTGATGTGTGACGATCGGGTCCACGGCGAACGCCTCGCGATCACCCACGAATTTCTCGCCGTCATGCTTGGAGCAAGACGGCCAGGGGTTACAGTTGGGCTTCAAATGCTGGAAGGACGCGGGCTCATCTATTCTCGGCGAGGCGAAGTGCGTATTAGGGACCGCAGCGGCCTTGCGGCTTGCGCAAATGGCACCTACGGCAAACCAGAGACCGAATACGTTCGGCTCGTAAAGACCATCCATGCCGAATGTAAACCACTGCTGTAGACCGCCATGCCAAAGCTATCCGACCTTGAACCTCTGATCCCCAGCGGTGGACAACGAGGGCGGATTGTCCGCTAACCACTTCGCAAGAGAGTTGAGGCCCGCTCATACAAACATCCAGGATGCCAGTAGCAGGGCGCATAAGGATGAGGTCAGGGCAGCGGCAGCAAGAAGCACCCCGGCGCTATTCTGCCATTGTGCCGGTGGCTCGTGCACCAACCTGTTTGACGGCGGCTGATTGTCATTCATCACGCTGGCGCAAATCTGAGAACAAGGACCCGCTAGCCAGGGTAGCGGTTTGCGGGTCCTTTCAGCACAGGAAGGGACGTAGCTGTGCCGATTTCACGACTGAAACAACAATCATTTCGTACGGGTTGTTCCGGCTAAATCTGGCTGTAGGACCATTGCGTTTTGGGGACGGACTTTGGTCCGTCGCTATTGAGACTGAAGTCCCACAAGGGAACGTTGGGCGCGGGGCTGTGTTTCCGTGGTCGGCACAGAACGTGCACGTCAATCGCCCACTCTCAACCGGACCAAATAAGATGATGAACCTTGAAGTCGAGACGTCGCAAGCGCTCGTGGCGCGCCTGGCTGATCTCCAGGCGAGAGTGCGGGCAGCACGCATAACCAAGGCCGAAATAAAGACCTTCCAAAAGGTTGCAGCCATTATGGAAGACGGTCGCGGCCAGATTGCTGGCGACGACCTGATCGCTGCATCATTCCTC
Source organism: Mesorhizobium sp. M0848 (assembly GCF_040319805.1). Taxonomy (NCBI): domain Bacteria; kingdom Pseudomonadati; phylum Pseudomonadota; class Alphaproteobacteria; order Hyphomicrobiales; family Phyllobacteriaceae; genus Mesorhizobium; species Mesorhizobium sp. M0848. The sequence goes on from NZ_JAMYOM010000013.1 coordinate 135,115, forward strand.
GTTGAGTTAGGTGCCTTGAATGGGTAGGTACCTTGGGGTCGGCCTTGTCCTTGTGCAAGCGACGACTGTACGTTTTGTACACAGCCTTGCGGCCCCAATCCCATCGGCTTTAATCATTTCGTTTACCATTGCTTTCTAGGGAGGCTGCGATGGAAAGCGCCAACACGAACAGGGCGCCCGCTCGCGTTGAGGTCGGAGAGGCCTGCGGAGAGTGGTTCGTCCGCATAGTAGCCGACGACGAAGAACTTACCCGCTCATTCGACTTGGAATCGTTCGCCCTGTCCTATGCGGAAGGCCAGCGGATACGGCTGGGACTTTCCGAGATCAAGCGACTGTAGGAAATGACAAGATGCCTCTGTCTGAAAGCCTGCAATCGATCGAGATGGAATTCCGATGCTCGGAATGTGGATTGGGCTTTGTAAAGCCTGGGCGCTGGTTTAAGTCTGCCGCTCAACATCGTTGCTTCGGCTGCCAGCACCTCACTTACCTCACCTATCCGAAGAAATTGGCATTGTTCGACAGATACGCCAAGCTCACCGATGCAGCTTTGACAGGGAGCGAACGCGTTCTAGACCGGCAATGATGTCGTCGACCTCGCGCTCTACACCTACCCGCGCCATATCTTGGATCAGGTCGCGCCCACTATCTGTACATCTCGCTTTCGGTGCCGACCTCATGTATCAGTTGCGCGGGACCGCGAAGAACGCGAACGGGGTTAAATTGCGAAACTGTCTAGCCAAACTTGCTGCCTGTCGGCACGACCGTATGCATACTGCTGTTTGCGCAGTCTGCGGCACGTTCGGCGGACGTACTGCCATCACACAATTGGTCTGGGGCCTATGCCGGATTTGACGCGGGATACATCGCCGGCAAAAGTCACTTTGTTTTCACCGAGGAGGAAGGATCGGGAGCTTCCCCAGGAAACTTTGCCGACTCAGAGGCCAGGGCTTTCATAGGTGGCGTCTACGCGGGCTACAATTTTCAGTCGCTGAGCAACGTTGTCTTCGGTGTAGAAGGTGACATCGCATATAGCAATTCTGACGACTTCGCCGACATGCAGCAGGGTGGGGCGCCGTTAGAGGGTGGTGAAGACATTGGCGAGCGTCTGCAATGGACGGGCTCGGCCCGGCTTCGCGCGGGTTATGCTGTTGGGCGGTTTCTTCCATACATTGCTGGCGGCCTAGCACTCGCCAGAGCAGAGATTTCCTATCAAGACAGAAACGGCAGATCGTCGTTGGGTACCCAAACCCTTGAAGGCTGGACGATTGGAGCCGGCATCGACTATTTGTTTTCTAACCATCTGATTGGACGAGCGGAATATCGCCACAGTGACTTCGGCACAGACAACTTCAAAATGGGAGTCCCTACGACTTGAGCCTAGCAACTGACGAAGTTCGTTTCGGTCTGGCTTACAAATTCTAGATTTTAGGCCGCGTTTCGATTCACCCACCCCGCAGCACGCGCCAGACGTCATGCCATTATGCGGTGACGAGCGACGCCAGCGCGGCCGCTGCCATGCCCGTGGCGCCGAGCGCACCAACCCCCATGAGTTTCCACCCGACAAGCCGTTGGAGTTGGAGATTTACGTCACCAGCCGGAACGCGTTGCGGTTGCGAATGTGGTCGTTGAAATAGCGCCCCTTGGCAAAGGCAGCTTTGAACGCGGTGAAGGTCTCAACCGGTACGTCCAAAAACCCGTAGTGCTTCCCGCTGGCTACAAACCACACTGAGAGGACCGTGGTGTTCGGATCATATTCGAATTTGCGTATCGAGGTCGACGGCAATGGTGCACCAGGATTTGCCGGCCGAAGTCAGCGGACGGATATGGCCCGCCACTGAGAAAGCAAGTGACGCTCGCCAAGGTGGCGCCGGATCTCGGCAAGCAGTCGACCGTTGCACTTCGCAAGCCCTGAACGCCGTGTGCGTCTATCGTTGCACCACCATGGAGGAACTCCGCACTAAGGCCGAGTTCTTGAAAGAGTTCGCCACTGGCAAATACGGCGACGTCCAGCCCGAGGACGTTGATGCGCTGCTCTGGTCGTTCCTGCCGGAAGAAGCATTGGAAGACGCGGTCAAGGCTTCGGAAGGCGGTGCAGCCTGAAGCTGTAGCATTTGGCCCGCTGCCTCACGGTGGCGGGCGTTTCTATTCCTTGTGTTGAACGATGTAGCTATTGCTGATGGCTTTGCTCCCAACGCCCCGCGTGACAACAACGGTGGTGTACCCGGCGGGCAATGAACCGGTGACAGTCTCGTCGACAGGATGGCATCGTCCGACGATTTCCCCGTTTGGCGCACCTGCGAGCCTGTCTTTCAGAGATGCCCGACACGCGTCCAACGACGCATATGTGGTCGGCGCGGCATCAATGGGCTTGCAGACAGCCTGGCCTGGGCTGCAAGAGAGTAAAAGCAATACTGCTGCGGTTGCCGGGTCCATTGTCGAAGCTCCACTGAGACCAAGCCTCAACGCGGATCGACGACCTTTGTTGCACAGGCAGCCCGGCGACGGCCCGCTGCCTCACGGTGGCGGGCTTTGCCAACGCTGCTGACGCGGAATGTCCTTATATTAGCGATAAAAGATATATTAACGGCCGTGATGCAGCCTTCCCACAAAGCATGGGGATGGGGGAAACACCTCCTCGTCGACGTTCCAACGCGCGCCCCTTGGAGCCGGCGGACCGTAGACCAATGCGGAGCACACGCATGAGTGTCGGAGCATAGCGACGTTCGAACGGTGAGCGCTTGCAGTGTTGGCTTCATAGATCACTCGGCTATCCGGCTGCTCTGCGAACGCTACCCTAGGCTGGCGGCAAATCTTTGGCGAACGACACTGGTTGATGCATCGATCTTTCGCGAATGGGTGGTCAATGTAGGGAAGCGCCAAGCACTTGGCCGAGTGGCCCATCTTCTCTGTGAGATCATGCTGCCTATGGATGACGCCGGCCTCGCGTTCGATCAAAGCTGCGCTTTTGCTGTGACGCAAGCTGACCTTGGGGAGGCCACAGGGCTGTCAGCTGTCCACATCAACCGGACACTCAAGGCTCTTCGAGAAAAGCAGCTTACTTCGCTCGTGAATGGCCAATTGACCATCCATGATTGGGAAGGGCTGGCCATTCTTGCTGAGTTCCGTCACGATTACCTGCACTCAGCAAGGACCAAGCGAAGGGTGGAGTCCTTGTCGATGCACTGATTGCTGCAGGGGGGAATCTTCAGATTGCCGCGGTGAAGAGTTTTTCGGCGGCCCTTGGGGTCGATCTGCTTGCTTGGCTACTCGGCGCGCAGTGCACAAAAATTTCAATACGAATGACGTACCCGCCGCTTGCATGCATTCCGACGAGTCCGGTTGAAGGAAAACATCGGTAACTGTCCTCAGTGCAAACTGCCTGGAGTCCGGATCGCAAGATTCTGCCCAGCCGTAACATCCCATTTATGAATCTGGACCCTCGAACTCGGTGAGAGAGCACGTCGAGCTGCGCAGGTATTCAGTCAAACTTGCCGGCCACTGGCATTGGATGCTTCCAAAATCGAACTGGGCGCCACTGGCATGAAGCAAGGCTGCGACCAAATTCTCGTCGGCTGACTTTTTGCCGGTGTATAGGCGCAAAAGCTCGTGCGCCTGGACTTTCCAATCGCACTCCGGGCTGTCCCTTATGGGTGACGTAAGGGTCCGAGAGAGTATGTCGAAATCCAACAGCGAAATACCCGGTCGGCTTCCTTTCATGACCAAATCCGTCCTGTTGATCTGTGGTGGCCGGCCAGCCAAAACAGCCGTCGAGGTCGCACTCTTCACGGCAAGAACCATTTCGGTTCCTAGCCCGCTGAGACGGCTCCACAAAAACTCAAAGGTAAGTTTTGTTGTCGATCACCCGGCAAATCGCAGGTGAGGGGGGTCTTCGGCGCACCAATCAAACTTGATTAGGCGGCATCTCTCATTTCTGCGTCGTTGACGGGAAGCTCCTGGGAAGACAGGTCACGCTGTCGAGCCCAATTCCGCTCAGCATCGAGCAGTTCATTCTCTCCAGTCAAGCCGTTCATAAACAGTCTGAGTACGTGTGTAGCTATGCGCTCTCCGTCCTGCGAAGCGACACGTACACCGCGCTCTTTACAGACCGTCCTACAAACATGGGCAAGCACCATAATATCGCTCGGCTCCAAAAACCGACCTGGATATAACATACCGTCCTCCGTGGAAAAGCTACCGTGAGCTTTTGATTACGCGAGGTCACCGGCAGCCACAATTAACTATGATAGTCGTGTACTCGACTCTGCAGAAAGTTCGAGCGGCGCCTCCAAACGCATCCGGGATAGCACTACAGCCGAATACGGGGCTATTTAGCAAGGCGAGGTGCCCTCCAAGCTTAGAATTTAGACAAGGTTCTTCGCGTGAGAGACCCACCATGATCCGCGGGCCGTTGCACTTTGTGCACCTCCTTAATAGAGACAGAGGCACATCAGATGGGAAAGCCTTCAACCATGCAGAATGACGCTGAAGCTCAGCAGGTCCAGTTGTTGCAGCTCACTGCCGACATAGTGGCGGCGTATGTTCAGAAGAACGCGATCCCGGCGGCCGTTCTCCCCGAATTGATCGCCAGTGTGAATTCTGCCTTGTCGCAATTGAGTCAGCCGGTGGTAGCGCCGCCGCCCGCGCTTGTTCCGGCAGTTAATCCAAAGAAGTCGGTTTTTCCCGATTACATCGTCAGCCTAGAGGACGGACGCAAGTTCAAGTCTATGAAGCGCCACCTTGGTTTGCTGGGAATAACACCCGACGAATACAGAGCCAAATGGGGCCTCGCACGAGACTATCCGATGGTGGCGCCGAGCTACGCGGCTCAACGGTCGGAGCTCGCCAAGTCTTCCGGTCTTGGCCGCAAGGCAGTTGCGAAAACGCGAGCAAAGAAAGCGCCAACAAGGCAGAAGGCCAAGGCCTAGCGGCGGTCCGTATACACTCTTCTTGCGGCAACGGTGGTCATTCCATATCTGGCACGTCGCCCGCCCACAAAGAGGGTTGTGGGCTCCCCATATTCGCCAAGCGAAGGATTGGCATCGCGCGACCACGCAGTGACGCCAGCGTGTTTACCCGCCAGCCCCCTCGCGGTCCTTATGGCGCGGTCCTCGGTCTGCTGCTCGGCTGGCCCAAAGACGAGCTGAAGGTCGCCGCTCTCATCGCGGTCAAATGCTGTGACGACGATGAGTCTCGGGGCCTTCTGTTGCGGCAGCAAGCTGTCTGAGGCTCTCCCTTCGCTGGGCCACCGGCTGGCGTGACGTGACCGGCTCGCTGGGAACAAACTCAGACGTGCCTATGATCGGTATCATCGATGCCTCCCGCTCTGGCCGTGCCTGTTTAGCTCTCAGCTCAACGATTTCGTCATCTCGTCTGGCAATTCGGCTTTCCAGATTGGCGATGCGCTCTGCTAAGAAATAGCGCCCAACTGCAAATCCACCGCCTCCGAACAGCACGGCGAATGTGGCGAAGGCTGTCGGCTGGGCGATGACCAGTTCGGCGTTATTGCCAATGAAAGCGATAAGGTCGTGCATCGAGAGCCGCCTAAGTCATGCCAGCACAGGCGGCGTGGGATCGTAGCTGATCGCCACGAAGCCAGGGTACCTGTTGGCGAGAGCGAGGATTTGGGTCTCAAGCTCGCAGGTGTAGGCCATGAGCGCCTTCACGGCCTCAAGCGGGCTTTCGTAGCGAGCGATGAGCTCCTCCGCTTTCGAGTGCAATTCGGCTTCGGCGTCGGCGTCCAGATGCATTGCGGCCATTTCGGTCTCCTAGATCTAGCGACTTGCCCGGCGCGGTGCGGAGAGGGCGGGTCAAGCTGTTCTTGCAGATGGCAATTGAGGACAATCATTTCTTTGAACGCCTTCACAGGGTCGCCCTTATGCTGAGCAACGAACTTGTCAGGGATTGCCTGCAAAGCAGCTTCCTGGCGGCTGTGAGCGTCACAACGTGGTCCATGAGATCGCTCCAAAAGATTGTGCGCACAGTGAACAAAAACGGAACATAATTGTCAAGGTCGAATTGGCTGGGCGTGGATGGAGTGCCTATCTGGGCTACAGTTGGGGCGAGGAATATTGGCCCTAGCAATGCTTCGGCATCGTAGCCCCCGTCGGCGAGCAGCATTGAGCCTAACCCCTTTGCCAAGTCCGCTGCGGAGGCGATGTCGCTCGCCTGGCCTGAGCGGCCTGCCTTGGGCGCCGACAAGAGCGTGGATTTGGTTGTCAGTCCGGCTCGGAAACGTGTTGACGATCATTTCGTTGACCATCAGCCTTGAGGCCCTGCTCGTCGCCTCGATGACGTGCAGCAACCTTGCGATGCGATCGAGATACACCTCAAGGAACAATCAACCCGCAACCCCGTTGGGCAGGATCGCGTCAGGAGAATGCTGTGCGACATATGATGTTGGGAGCTCTGGCCGGCCTTGCGGCGACGATGGCGATGACCAGCGCCATGAGGCGGTTCCATGGGGTGCTGAACGACACGAGTCGCTACCCATTGCCGCCCCGTGAAATTGTTGAGCGCCTGAACATCGGGGGCGATGAAAGGCAGGCGCGAACGAATACTCTGTTGGCCCACTTCGGCTTCGGCGCGATGAGCGGTGCAGCGTTCGCGCTTTTGCCACGCCGTCGCGGCAGCGGCACACTCTATGGCCTCGGTGTGTGGGCGGCCAGTTATCTGGGTTGGATTCCTGCAGCGCGAATTCTTGCCCCCGCATGGCGCCATCCTGCAGAGAGGAATCTGCTGATGATCGCCGTGCACATGGTGTGGGGTATCGTGCTCGCGAAATCGCTCAGCGAACTGGAAGCCGCGGAATCGGAGGCGTTCGGCAGGCCTGTGGACGCCAAACAGTCAGTCTTGGAAAGGCGAGAGAGAGGGCCTGACCGATGAAGTCGATCCCGTTTTGGCTAGATCGAGAGCCGGAGGTTTCATTTCGTGCCTTGCAGGGCGATCACAACTTCGAAGTCGCGATCGTCGGCGCGGGTATCGTGGGACTGCAGACTGCCTGTCTGCTGCGGGGCTCGGGTCTGAGGGTAGCGCTCCTCGAGGCACGTCAGATCGGCCAGCAGGCCACCGGCCGCTCCACCGCCAAGGTCACATCCCAGCATGGGCTCAAATTCGCTTCCCTCATTCGCAATTTCGGCCGCGAAGGCGCGAAGCTTTACGCGGACGCGAATGAAAAGGCCAAGGAGGAGATCGCTGCACAGTGCTTGCTTATGGTGGATAAGGCCAAGCTGGAAGCCAAACCTGCCTTCATCTATGCTGAAGACGAACAACAGGCGGACACGTTACGCCGTGAGGCCGACGCCGCCGCATCGCTTGGATTGCCCGCCGAATTCCTGTCCGACCCGGAGCTGCCCGTTACGGCGACCGCGGCGCTCCGCTTTTCCGGCCAGTACCAGTTCGATCCGTATCTTTATCTTTGCAGGCTGGCCCGTCTGGTGAGCGAGAGCACCATCTCCGTTTTCGAAAACAGCCGCGTTCTTGAGATTGCAGGCGAGGGGCCTTATCAGTTGACTCTGGCTGGCGGCATTGTGACCGCCGGTAAGGTCGTCGTCGCCACGCAGATGCCCATCATCGGAGACGGACTCTTCTTTGCCAAGGCTTTTCCATTCGCGCATCCGGTCGCGGCAGCGCCACTGCCGGAACAAGCAAGAGTGGACGGCATGTTCATCAGTGCCGGCCGGCCGTCTCATTCCTTTCGCACGACGAACCGTGACGGCAAGCGCTTTCTGGTGGCCGCCGGCGGCGAATTCAAGACCGGAGACCGCGAGGGTGCGGATCGCGCCGTCGCCGACATGCTGGCCTTCCTCAAGGCAACGTTCTCTATCAACCAACCGTCGCACCTTTGGATAAACGAAGATTTCCGATCAATGGACGGAATGGCCTTTGTCGGCTTGGCGAGTTCTTCCAAACCAGACCTTCTTGTTGCTACCGGTTTCGACGCATGGGGCATCACACAAGGTGCCGTTGCAGGAGAGATCCTCGCGTCGCAGCTTCTCGGCAAATGCCATCCTGCGGCGGAGATCTTCGACGCGACTCGTATCAAGCCGCTCGCCGGCGGCCCGACGTTCATATCCGAGAACGTCAAGACGGCTACTCATTTGGTGGCCGAACGGCTCCTGGGTTCAAGAACTATGGAAATCAGCAAGATCCGCCCAGGAGAAGGGGGGGTGATCGAGCACGACGGAGAGCAACTGGCTATCAGGAAGGCGCACGACGGTACGGTAACCGTCCGCTCCGCGATTTGCACCCATCTCGGCTGCGTTGTTGGATGGAATCCGGTCGACCGGACGTGGGACTGCTCATGCCATGGATCCCGCTTCGATAAAGCTGGTGAGGTTCTTTCCGGCCCCGCGACGAGACCGCTCGAGCCGCGAGCATCGCCGAATGCCGGGCACGCGAAATGAGAGTTCTCGTCACCGGCGCGTCGGGTCTGATCGGGGCCGCGCTTTGCGCGCGGCTGGCGGCCGGGGGACATGACGTCGTTCGTGTGCTCCATCGCCCCAGTGTTGCCCCGTTCACCGGGCCTCCTCCCATCTTGCTCGACATGGCAAATGCGCTGCGGGCGCAGGACTGGATCCCTCATCTTGCCGGTGCCGATGCCGTTGTGAATTGCGCCGGCGTTCTGCAGGACAGCGTTAGTGAGAATACCCAGCATGTCCATACAGGCGGCGCCTCGGCACTCTTTGCCGCGTGTGAACAGGCAAATGTGAAAAAGGTCATCCACTTCTCGGCTATCGGCGTCGATCGCCAGCAGCCGTCCGCTTTCTCCGCCAGCAAGCTTGCTGGCGATGAGGCATTGATGGCGCGCGATCTCAACTGGGTGATCCTGCGCCCCTCGGTTGTGCTGGGGAGGCCGGCGTTCGGCGCAAGCGCGCTTTTTCGTGGTCTCGCTGCTTTGCCACTGTTGCCTGTGATGCCCGACACGGGTCGTCTTCAGGTCGTACAGCTCGACGACGTGATCTCCACCGTTCTCTTCTTTCTTAGGCCCGACAGCCCATCGCGCCTCGCTCTGGAGCTGGCTGGGCCTGAAGCCCTTTCCATGAACAAGGTCGTTGCCTGCTACCGCCACTGGTTCGGATGGAACAGCGCCCGGGAATTCATCCTGCCCAATTGGGCCGCAGCAATCCTATACCGGGTTGGGGATGCAGCGGCTCAGCTCGGCTGGCGTCCGCCGATGCGCAGCAATGCCGCAAAGGAGATCGAGCGGGGCGCGGTCGGTGATCCCCAGCCGTGGATAGCGGAGACCGGCATTCAACCGTCAAGTCTTGCAACCGCACTCAGCCTTAACCCTGCCACGGTGCAGGAACGATGGTTCGCTGGTCTCTACGTTGTTAAGCCTGCCATCTTCGTTGTGCTACCCTTCTTCTGGATCATGACCGGCGTTATTTCCCTCACCACCGGCTGGCGCAGCGGAGTTGAGTTGCTCATCGACACCGCGGTCGGCGCGCTGGCCGGGCCGGCTGTCGTCGCCGGCGCGCTGGCCGACATGATCGTCGGTGCGCTGATCGCCTGGCGCCCGACCGGCCGGCTTGGTCTCTTCGGCGCAATCGCGCTGTCGCTTTTCTATGCGATCGCTGGGAGCATTCTGCGACCGGAGCTCTGGAACGAGCCGCTCGGCCCGCTGATGAAAATCCTGCCGATCCTGGTTCTGCATTTTGTCGCTCTGGCGGTGCTGGAGGAACGCTGATGATCTATTTCGTGCTCAAATACCTGCATGTCATCGGTGCGGCTGTGCTGTTGGGAACTGGCGCCGGCATCGCCTTCTTCATGCTTCTGGCACACCGAACCGGAAATGCCGCGACCATCGCGGCTGTCGCCCGCGTCGTCGTCCTCGCCGACTTTCTGTTCACGGCTACGGCCGTTATTGCGCAACCTGTGACCGGAATCGCTCTCGCCCAGTACGCGGGCTATTCGCTTGCTGAAGGATGGATCGTTCTTTCGATCATGCTCTACATTGCGACCGGCCTGTTCTGGCTGCCTGTGGTGTGGATGCAGATCAAGATGCGCAATCTCGCCATATTGGCCGCGGCGTCCAACCAACCCCCGCCTGAGCGTTACAATCAGTTGTTCAGGCTCTGGTTCGCCTTCGGCTTTCCAGCCTTTGCGGCTGTGCTCGCCATCTTCTGGCTGATGATTGCGCGCCCGCCGATCGAGTGGCTGGCCTTTTAGCCGTCGTGGCTCGCTAAACGCCGCCCTGCGGCGTCTGTTCCCGTGACTAGGAAAAACCAAACCGAGCCATCACGATCGAGGCATTACCTTGCGCCTCCGCGGCGCCAGTGCCCTTCGCCCCGGCTGGCGAGGACAGCAACCACCAAGAATGCGAGGGCCGCTGGTTCCTTCTGGGCGAAGGAGATACCCAAGGCGGCGATTCCAATGCCGAACCGGCGTTTCGCGACGCGTTCCAGTCCAGGCGCTGTCTGATTATGGCCGACGGCTTCTGAATGGAATATCTCGCCCGGCCGATGGCAAGGAAGACCATTGGCAACATCTACCTGCCGGCCATGCGCCGTTCCATCTGCCAGCCTGTGGCCCCCAAATCAAATCTCGACATCACCAGTTGCACTATTGTCATCGACCCAGCGGAGAGCCGATGAGAACCTGCCCGATCGGCGAGCGGTCATTCTCGATCAGGCTAACGATGATGCTTGGGTGGCCCGGCGACGCCGAAGGAAGGACATCCTCAGCCATAATATGAAGGGTCAATTGCAGTTCAATCGTGTCGACCGGGAGGTCAACGCGACGGTTGTCAACAAGCTTTCCATCGACCCAGGCCTTGGTCGGGCCGACCAATCCGACGAACCGCTAAGGTTTGCGGAAGGCATGACGCCGGCGCCTGACGAGCAGGCGCGGATCCAAACCAATTCTGTGAACATGCCGATTGCGGCAAGGGTGCGCCGCGCTTCGCTAATTCAGACGGTACATTGGTGTACTTGTCGGCGATCGATCAGATGTCGAAAATCCAACCCGATCTCATCGATCGGGCGTGTTATTCCAGTGCTCCGTCGCGGTTTGTGAGACGCTATGTATGGGCTTCGAGGACTAGAATTGTAGGTGATGCCGAAGCGAACCTCGTTGTATCAAGCGTCGGCAATAATATGTACCGATGTCTAATGAAGCTGTGCTCGCTCCACACGTTATTGCAAGCCGTTCAAATTTGAACTTCCGCACTAATGCTTTGTCGAGGGCATCCCATGTAGTCACTTAAGCCTTCTGCGCGGTGAGGTTCCACCGTTCTTGAATGGCCGTCGGCGACGATAACGACGAATTAGGAGAACGCAATGACTCGCAGTCACGTTGAACGTCTTGATGAGTTTAGGGAAATTCTGGTCGCGACTCGACGCGAAGGAATTCGTAATGTGCACCATACTCGCGACGCGATGCGGGCAAGTGGCTTTCAAATTGGGGATAGCGACGGCTCCAGCTACGGAGCCGAGCTGAAGGCGCTCCAAGAGCAAATTGAGGCAGTCGACCGCGCCGTCGAAGACGAGAAGCGGCTGACCTTGGCCGTCGAGAGCGCGGCTCAATCCCGGCGAATGACCAAACCCAGAATCGTGAAGAGAACATAAAATTAGATACGGTCCTTGGCGCTCCTCATGTCAATCGACCTGCGGCAGCCGATCTGAATAGCGCCAGCCGGCCGCGCGCACCGCTCGGCGCGTGTCGCACACGGACGAACGCGGTTGATCGTCTTCCGCGCTCGTCGGTGAAGGCGGACACGGCATCGTCGACATGGAGGTGTTGCCGATGTCGTCCCCAGTCGTCCGTCCGCTGGCGATCTCCCTCAGTTCAGCACGATCGGAAGTCGACCGCGACGAAGTCGACCGCCATTGGCGGCCGTGCGTCGGTCGGCCCGACCACGGTCACCAGAGTGCCACCGGCTCGATTAGGCCCTGGGATTGCGTAGGCGCCGGCCTCTCGTGGAGTTGCGCGAAGAGACCACCTTGCAAATGTGCTTTCTTCAATGGGAGAGCCTCATATCGCTGTTCCCAGCTGAGTTGGCGTGCTCGCATCACAGTAAGCCAGTCACGCGCATCCCGGCGCTAAGCAAAGGCTGGCAAGAATCTTTCCGGGCGATGCTCGCACAAACGCAGACCGTGATGTTCCCGAGGTGGTTTATGGCTAACTCTGAAGAGGCAATCGATCTCGAGTACAATACCGAAGCATGACTACGAGCCCGTCGCCATTGCGCGCGATGGGCTGCGGGTATGCGATTGCGCATTTTCTTGGAACCGTCGTTTCGCAGCGAAGTTCGGTGCCGAAGGGAACCGATATGGAGTTGATCATGAAACAGGTTCTTTTCGCTTCAGCCATTATGGCACTGTCAACTGGCCTCGCGTTTGCGCAATCGACCGACACGACGACAGGCGGATCGTCGACCTCGGCAACCAAGACCATGCCGAGCACTACGACCGATCAGGGGACGGATTCGACCACCACGAGTGGAACGAGCTCGAACTCCGCCAAGGACTGCGCTCCGGGTAAACAAACTGGCAGCGCCAAACAGGCAGCGCCAGGTCAACAGGATACCGGTGCTAACTCGGCTGCTCCTGGCCAGATGAAAAAGATCACGGAAGGCTGCTGACTTGCCGGGACGGCAGGCTTTTTCCTTCCGTGATCGAAAGCGCATTCCGGGAGTTGGTTCAAAGGAGGAGCCAATGAAAAAGGATGGCGATGGACGTGTGGACAAAGACACTCAGCAACTGCTTGCCCGACGTTTGTCTGAAGAAGTCGGCATTTCAGAGCCGGACGCGCGCGATCTGATCAAGCTTATCGGAACAGACTGGAATTCGCTGCTTCGTGAAGCCCGATTTTTGAAGGAGCGCCATTAGAGTCCGCCGCCTATTGGGGCGCGGCGGCTGACGACCTCTATCCGACATTGGTCGGCACGGTCACTCAACTCAATGCTTCGGCTGCTTGATCGTGTCGGCTGCTGCCCGATAATCCCTACACAATGCGCCTGTGAAATTGCCGTGCTGCTTGCCGGTAATTGGCGTGCGAATCTCTGGCAAAAGCCATCGTCGAGACGGTCGAGCGGCTGACGAAGTAGGCCCGCCGCTGAGGGACACTGAAACAGCGACGGGCCTTTTGCTTCGAGACCTGGCCCGGAAGCCAAGCTGCAAACCAAACTTCGATTTCACGAACAGGTTCCAGCCTTACAAAAAAATTAGCGCCTGCGGAGACTCGCAGGTAGGCCCGCCAACTGAGGATCTGAAGACCGTCCTTCTAGTTGCGATGTTGCAGCCGGGTCTACCCCGCAGCGGGCAATCAATGAGTAACGGAGGCTTTGAACCGGGTTGCCGCCCACGAGACTGACCTGCCGTAGGCTCTCGTATCCACTGCTTCATTCTCACTGCAACTGCCGCAACAAATGCTGCTGTCGCCGCATCGCACGCCCTCACGGCCCGTTAGATGCCAAGATGACGGCAGCGCTCTTCAACGTCAATCGTACTTCTCGGCAAGGTCTGCGGCGTTATACGGGTTGTCGAAGATCCCACCGTTATTAGGCTCTTCCTTGCTGCTCCAAGAGGCGCGGTGTCATCGACTGTGCCGTTGTGAAAGCGAAGGACACACCTAAGCTGCGAGGTCCTCGGCCGCAAGACTGTTTAGTTCAAAGCCGCGCTCGATCGGAACTTGTTCAAATACGCGTTGGCAAAGGCGAGGTCGCTCGGATAAAGGAGGCCACGATCAACTCAGAGACCCGCTCCACACCCTTTCGCTGGTCGATAAGTCGTCGAGGCCCTATCGAGGCGATGCTCGAGATCGATTGCCTCATCGGTTTGGCTGAGGATAAAGCGGCGAGTTCGATCATAGCGATCGATGCTCGGCAATTGGATCGCAAAACCTAACGGGTTCTTGGCTTGTTCCCATTGTGGTATTCCCCTACGTGTTGCTCACGGCACATTCATGCTCGGAGATGCGCCGGGAGCCCCGCCCAGTCAGGCGGGTTCTTTGTTAAAATCGCCCGGCAGCCCCGGAAAACGTTTTCCAGCTGGTGCGGAGTGTTGCCACCCCCACTACTGCTGCTCGGGCATTTCAGTATTTTCCTGAGGGTCTTTGTTCACGCCTGGGCTGGGTGACGTGTCCGCTGGCGCATTACCGCCCTGGTTTTGCTCAGGAGCACGCTTGAACGGTGCCGTCTGCCAAGAGCCGTTCGATAAAGGCGTAAGTACAAAGAATGCCATCAGGCCGAGAAAAATAAGGGGATAACCGCCACGCCCCACGCCATGAGTCTTCGCGTGCCGCGTTGTTCTTGCCTGCGAGATAGGTTGTCCGCCATTGCTCCGGCCTTTCGTGAAGTGGCGCTGGTGAGCAACGCGCCTTCCCGAACTCGGTTCCGCCCGTCGTCCGACATCAGGCTTCACCTTGGAGGTGGCTTCCCGTCGCACTGACGGTCGACGGTTTCTTCTGCTCCGGGGGTGGCGTCTCCGCTCGAATCACCGGTTCCAGGTCGTTGGGAAAGTTGGGTGCGTTAACTGGGAGTTTCGGCAGCGAAACTTTTTCGTCCGGTGATAGCGAAGGAAGTATCTCTGCCACCTCGGCCAGGATGTCGTTTACGATCCCGTTCATCTGCGTGCCTGCTGCGAAAATACTCCTCCCGAACTTCGCTATTGCATCAAAGTTCCGGCCCCGGTGCAGCATCTGCGAATTGAGTAATTTTGAAGCTTAGCAATCTAAAAGCGTTGCCGGCGCGTTGGGGGAACAGGCTTCGGGTTGAGCCTTTGCCATTGACCGGCTGCGAAATTCCTCGCGAATTCCTCGGTCTCGAAAAGCTGCTGCGTGATCGCGCCATCCTAGACGATCTGAACCGCCCACTGCCCGTGTAATTGCTCAATCGAAACACTGTTCTTTGGTTGGTGGTCCACCGCCGCACTCCTCCACAGGTGCAACAGTAAAAAACAACCTTAGCGGGCCGCCGCTAGCAATGTTCGAAACATACCAAATTTCCGCACCCGCTCAGACCGGGGAGACCATCCATGCCCGCAAACGAGTTGACCCCGAAGCAAGCGCGCTTCGTTGACGAATTGATGATCGACCTGAACGCCACGCAGGCGGCCCGGGCCGGTTACAGTGAATTGACCGCAGATGTGCAGGATCCGCGTCTGTTAGGGAATGTTGGTTGCCGCCGCCCTCGCAGCCAGGCAAGCAGCGTCATCGCACTGCTGCGCCGACTCGGGAGCATCGATGCCATTGAAGCGAATGCGCTGACCATGAATCTCGATCGTGTCGCCGTCAAAGATTGAAGCGACACCGGTGATCACCTCCGGCTTGGCGCGATCCAGTTAGAAACATGGAGGTCAGGGGCGCCTTCGCTGTGCTGCACTGCGAACTGAGCTACCAAGGCGGCTGCCGCAGCCACCGTCACGAAGACAAGCCGCTTAGGAACGCTTGCAGCAAGCGCGCACGTGCCCGCTGCGCACCACGCCGCGTGCGCTACCGATCAGACATGTTGTCGTATCGATACTTGTCCACGCCCTTCGCCCACGGACAAGATGGATCGAGTCGGCTCGCGGTTCGCGGCAGCGGCGCCCCGGCGGGCCTCATCCAGGGAACAAAAAGCCCCAGCGCTGGGTCGCGGCACCGGGGCTTATGGCATGTACGAGCTACCTAGCATGTCCGCATATGAGACTGCGCTAATCGTAAATGAATGGTGAACCGAACACTCCGCCGGAGGGGAAAGGCGGCCCTTAATAGGCTGCTTTCCGTGGCGCTTGCCGCGGCAAGAGCGCGGAAATGCAACCAAGGCCTCCGCCATTCGTTGGGCGCCATGCCGTCGACCTCGATACGCAAGTTCGACTATGACCCGAACAACATGGTTCTCTCAGTCTGGTTTGTAGCCAGCGGGAAGCACTACGAGTTCTTGGACGTACCGGTTGAGACCTTCACCGCGTTCAAAGCTGCCTTTGCCAAGGGCCGATATTTCAACGACCACGTCCGCAATCGCTACCCATTCCGGCTCGTGACATAGAGCTCCAGTTCCAACGGCTCGTGTTGGGGCTGATCGTGCCAAGCGACCTGGCGGAAGTCACGCATGTCGAGCCGCTGGCCGCATACCGGGCAAATCATAAAATTCTCCCGTTCGTCGGCAGGCTCGCCGCCGTGCTGCTCGCCAAGGATCGGCGGGCCAAGGTCCGACAGCTTGGTCATCTACTGCCCAGCGCTTTTGCTTCTCGTTCCAGCGTCTCCCGGTCGTTGCCGTGTTTTTTTATAAGTTCACGCACCTCGGGGATCGTAAGCTGAAACTTGCTGGCGAGATAACCGACCTCATATTCTTCGTCGCCTGATACCCGGTCGCGGTCGCGGAAATCACGCTTGCTCTTGTCGTCTCCCATTGGTGTTCCTCCTGGAGGTTGTCGATCCGCAACGCGCACCTGGCCGCATTGTTCATCCTTCTTGGAACTATTTTAGCTAAAGCTGATTTAATCATGGGTGTGGGTCTATTCATGCGCTTGAAGTTCATCAAGCCGATGGAGCCGGAGCTTGTCGATCACCCGCCGGAGGGTGGCGACTGGATTCACGAAATAAAGTTCGACGGCTACCGCACGCAGCTCATCAAGGACGAAGACGGCATCCGCTTGCTGACCAGGAGAGGGTATAACTGGACTGCACGTTACAAGGTACTTGCCGACCAAGCTGCGGCGATCGAGGCCGACGATTTCATCATCGAAGGCGAGGCCATTGTGGTTGATGAGGCTTGACTCTCCGATTTCCATGCGCTGCAGTCGGCAGTCAGCAGCCGCGAGACCTATCAGAACTATTATCTCGTCGCCTTCGATTTGCTGCACCTAAACGGACACGACCTGCGCAGCATCCCGCTCTAGGACCGGCGCGAGATCCTGCAGGGAATGATCGAGGCCGGCGGCCGCATCCAATTCAGCGAGGCGATGCCCGGCACGGGTGACGTCGTTTACTACGTCGCGGACCAGACTGGACAGGAAGGCATCGTCTCGAAGCGCCGGGACAGTCTCTATCGCAGCGGCCCGACGATGAACTGGCGCAAAATCAAGTGCTACGATGAAAAGGAGATGGAGATCATCGGGGTCCAGCGTGATCCGGGGCAGGCGGCAAGAGTTCTCATGGCCGACAAGGGCCGCTATGTCGGCACCGCCAACGTCAATTTCAGATTCGACAAACGCAAGCGCCTCTGGGACCGCGTGCAGGGAAAGGTCGGCGGCCCAGCGCCGAAGGGCTTGAAGAAAGACAAGGCCGAATGGATCAAGCCAGGCTTGGTCGGCCGGGTCAGAATCGTGTGCCTGACGTTGTGCCGAGATCGGCATCTAGGAGAAACGGCATGGTGGCGCCACGCGCGGGTGTGGAAGGGCTTTTGAGGGTCGGTTCCGTATCATGCGGGGTGAAGATAGTTGGTGCCACAAAGTGGTCAACCTCCGCCGAGAGGAGCAGCTAGCGTAGGCTGGAGCAGCCCGAGGAAAAAGGATGTCGCGCGATCGAAGCTGATTTCGGGACTTTGACCCGCCGTAAGCCTTGCGGCTTCGTGCAGGTTGGGAAACTGACTGGAGGACAAATTCAACGATCGTTGCCAGTTCAACGGGCCATCCTGCGACGAAGCCTGCTCTTCCATGAATGTTTAGGGCGCCCCAAGGTTGATGCGTGGTTCGCCTATAGAGCATTCGCGCCGCATTATGGCAGGAGCACAATCGACGAATTTCCGAGACCTTCCGGCGGTTTACTCGTAAATCCGTCCGAGAGAAGGTCTGAGTTGCCACTGTAAGATACTTGCCACGCAACTACAAACCCAAATATGGCGTCCAATTTCCGATCAACTGTTCCAGTTAATGTGAGATTGTGATTCGGCAAGTAAATTGTGCCTTTGATCGAATAGTTTTTGTTTACTGCTAACGATACTATCGGCAGCTCGCCGGGCGCTGCCGTTCGCGATCCAAAGATAGCAATACCAGAATAAATGCCGCTTGTCGGGGGGGTAATCTCCAACCTGCCGTTTCCTCCTGCCTGAATGATGCTGGTTCTCGAACTGACGTAGATAATTATCTCATGTCCAACCAGGCGGCAATTGTTACTAAATCCTACAACAGCGTTGTTAAAATAGTGCGTTCCCGGCGCAAGCGATATTTTGCCGCTAAAGATTATGCTGCCGCAGAATACGCGACCCGCAGGTATCTCAACATCTGAGAGCATCTGATTTTCATAGTCGCAATGGCTTGGCAGGACTGGCTCTGGGGTACTCACGAGTGGATCATCAAGGGGGGGCTGGTTAGTCTTAGGATTCGCAGTATATCCGCCCCCCTCGTAATTGCCGACCACAGAAATCTTAGTAGCGGCAATTTTTCCACTGCCGATGTGCCTCAGCGCTCTCGGATCAGACGAATTGACCTGGATTCCGCAGTTTGGCATAGACAAATTCCCCAACCCGGCTACCGTCATTGCGCCGTATGAGTAAGGATCGAGAGCATATATGCAATAATCTGGGGCTGCCTTGCGAGCGTTTGCCTTGACTTTAATTTCGATCGTACGAAGGCCAACAAGGCTCATAAACTGAGTCGGTATTTCGGCCGCGATTTCAACAGCTACCTCTCGGGATACAGGCGTGGACGATGCAATACTGACGTCGACCGTAAGATGAGCCGCAAAGGAGCCATTGCTCAGCACGAAAGATTTGGCCGTTTGAACAGTTTTCTCCTCTCCTTCCTCGCTTCCCATAGCTGCTAGAGCTGCTGAATCAGCTACCTCCTGCAGTCGCGACCTCCAGTTGGATGCGGCGGTAAAGTCTACGGCCATGCCCAATGCCAAGCTCAGCGGAACTGCCACTAAGGCTGTCGCCACCGCAAAAGTTCCCCGTGTATCGAGTAGCCGGTGCTTCATCCGTCGCATTCAAGGTGCCCCTCTCACGAAAGGCAACTTAGCTCAAAGCGTTTACGTATTCCTAAATTAGGAAATGCTTGTACTCTTCCACTTGTTCTCCTTGAGATCGCCTCCGGTTACGTTGGGAGTTGACGCGATAGAATCTCTATTGAAATTGAAATGTCAGGATCACAAAACTCGCTATTTCAGCCCGAATACGTTCCCAGCTTGGCTAGACTGGAGCAGGTCGCTTGCGGAATGTCCGACGCCCGGCAGAATGACGAGGCGCCAGTTGAAGAGCCACCCATTAGCGGCCGCAACGGCTCGCGCCATGTCGAATGTGTATTGGCCTCGTTCGAGCCGTGTTGCTCCTTGGCGCATGGCGGCTGCGCTCTCGTTTAGCTCGGCATCCCCTGTGTCATCCTCTCCAAGATAAATCGTCAACGGCAAAGCCAGGTAAGCCTTTAATTCCGCCGTGGCCTGATCCGGGGTGTAGACACAGCCCGTGGAGAGACATCCCAGGCCATATGCAGTCGGCTCTCCTAGCGACGGCAAGACGTAAGTGGATGGGTTTGCAACTACGAATCTTTTCGCATCGGGCAAGGCGAATGCCGCGACCCGAGACATGAATTGCCCCCCCGCGGAATGCCCAAAAAGATAATATTTCGCATTTGGAAGCCCCTCACGCGATCTTGCCCAGTTTACTAATCCCTTCACATACCAGACGGTCCAACTATCCCGAGGCTGAATTACACCGCTATTGACAATGCCCCCCCGCTGGTAGCTCCAACTCGGGAACCTTTCTAGATCAAAGAGAGGCGCTAAGACGATCAGGCAATTTCGATCCGCGATGGGTCGTGCGTAGTCTCTGTAGGACGAAGCCGTTCGACTCAGCCCGTGGAAGACGAACAGAATTGAGGGATTGCTGCAATTTTTTGGATGGTATGTGTATACGGTCAGCTTCGTGCCATTGACGTTCGCAGTCGTTGTCCCGTTGCCTACCTTCCAGGCCAGCGCCCAGTCGGAATAAACCAGACAGCAGCCGACTACCGCCGCGGCCAACAGATGGATTGCATAACGCACGTGCCACTCCCGATGACGATCTTCGCTTCATCTGAACCCTGATGATGCAAAATGGATGCGAGCTGCTTTTAGGTAAAGAGTTGTTCCACTTCCTACGAACTCGTACAGCGTTCTAGTTGGCACCCAGGAGGGGTGTCCGCGCACCTCTAGCGACTTTTGAAAAGCCGGCTCTTAATGCGGCGAGCGCGACTGATGATTGTGTGCTCATAAAGCCCGCGAGGAATCCTAAGGTTTGAAGGCAAAGGCCAATCCAAGCCAAGTAGATCAATCATAGTTTGCGCGTTCGTTGCCATCTTCGACATACCCGTTCCGCCTTCGCCGAAACGCACTACGCTATTTTGAGCAATCTGTACGATCTGACCGTTGTTGGAGGCGTTGACGGCACGGGTGCAGGGCCAGGCGCAAACCACGTCTTCAAATTGCAATCCCATGTCAGGCGTGATCGTTCTTAGGAGACTCGCTAACGCGCTGAGGCCGTAACTTCGGCTATAGACAGGCAGTCCAATTACACCACCGCAAGTCACCTTCATCAATACATGAGTGGTGGTTCTGCCGATTTCGACGAAATGGGTTTGTTTCATTCCCGTGAACGGAATGTTGTCAGCTTTAACAGGATCGGTAATCCGGAAAAGAACCTGTGCGGAGAAGCCTGCGGCAATGGTCTGGTATGGAATGGGCAAGCCAATCTTCATCCGGTCCAAGGTTCTGTTGGCCAGACCTGGGTTATCGCCATAGTGAAATGTCGCCGTCGGCCCTAGTGAAAGAGCCAAATGGTCGACGGGCAGACACTTTTGCTCGCCGGTCACAAGCGATTCAACGACGACGGCAACGGCTTTGGTCGTATCACCTACGTTCTCCAGGTAGATGTGGCGTATGGCGCGCCTGTGCAGGTATTCCGCATCGTGACGCACGAGGATGCCGCGGCAAATGGCATCGAAGCCATGCCGGATGCAGGCATTCTCCGGGAACAGATCCGCCGCAACAATTTTCTTGAGAATGCTTGCGCCATACAGACGCGTGAGGTCTTCAGCCGAAAGTGCTTGTGGGCGGAGCCCAACTTCTGTTTCAAGTGCGGCATTGTCTTTCAGCGAATGCCTGAAATGAGATTGTGTGAAGTAAAGGAAGATAGCCCTTCGAACCTCATTTGGAAGTCGAAACGAACAGCCGAGGCACTGTTCGAGATAGCTCAGTATGTCGCTTGATGCCTTGGAGGCGAGACGGCTCTTCACGTGGTCGTTTTGGAGACCAAGCATCGCCTTTATCGTTTGCAAGCGTCCGTGGAACTCATTGCTGAGATAGATCGGAATATCGCGAGCGGCGACCGCGCGGGGCCATAGATCAACTTTTTTATAGTCAACTGAGAGGGCTACTGCCGGATCGGCCTCGCCCAGGAGAGCCCGCTTCACAGCCGAGAAAAGAATCCCGAGACCTGTGTTGTCCTGTTCGGCGTTAAGTGCATTAGCGTGGTTGATGTGCTCGTAACTCGCGGAACCGCTCTCGTTGGACTGCTCTGCCCCGTCGAGGGCGAATTTCACCTCATACCGCTTTGCTCCATCCGCGGTAGCCATCGACGTGATTATGGCGGCGATCTTCGCTGCAGGTCCTCCGGCAAACATGACTACGGGCCTCTGCCGGCCAAGCGTGCGATTGTGCCGGTGCTCTACGATGGCCTGCTGATGATTGACGGGTGCATCCTGGATAGATTTGAGGGTGACCTTGTTGTCGCCCCGCGTTCGCACATTGCTCGTCCGGTAGTACTCCCCATATGGACACTCTGATTCAAGATCGGGGCACTGGGAAATTAACCTGCGGTAGAAATCAATGATTTCACTACGTCGATTGATCCAAACGCCCTTTCCCGACTGGTACGGGCCGTCGAGCAGGTAGTCGACAAATGCCGCACCAGAGGCTGTTTCCCGCGTCATGGCGTTGCGCAGGTCATCGATCGTATTGATCAGGCGGGCTGGCACGAAATTACGGAACCCAGCTTGCCTCGTGTAGCTGAACTCCGCCCCCCTGTGTCTGGCTAGTTTATCTGCGTCCTCTAAAATAAAGTCACCGGTGCGATCGTTGACAAGCGACTGAATGCGAGATGCCTCGGCCCCTTTACTCGTCCGACCGCGTTGAACTCTGACCAAGGACATGATACGCGCCCCACCCATGTTTCACACCTAGGCTCCCCAGCCCGAGGGTTATTTCAAATTTCAATAAAGTACTACAGTCTTGTGTCTGCGTGCGGTTCTGTTGATTATTAGCTAATCATAATATAACAGTCGAGTGCTCGCAAGCGGGAAAGCGAGAGCCGGGCTCTAGGCCTCATACGTGCCTCCGGGAAGTGATCGTACCGCCCGAGGTGTTTTGCGCGGCAAGCCCAGGCTTCATCAATCTCTACCCATTGTGCCGCTATCGACACGTTATGGATTGACGTACTTGAGTTGCCAACACCGCGAAACAACAACAAGGCGCGAGCGGTTTCACCTACCTGGGAATTCGATCTTCGTCCTTAACCAAGTGGCTGAGGCCGTTGATATAAGATGTCGGACTTCTCAGGTCCTTGACTCGGTTAGAGTGGCCGAGTTGGATTTAACCGGTGGATCAAATGGTAAAGATACCTCTTCTGGGTCCAATCAATGTTTACGACGGAATGCCCCAGTTTCGGACGGCGCAGTCCATGAAGGCCGCGTTCAAATCACTTGGGTACACATCAACGCAAGTTGGCGATTTGTTACGAGTGAAAAAAAGCGGCCGGTGTTGTTATCTGTTCGAGAGTGAAACGAGTTTTATGTCTCGCTTGGGGAGCCGCATCTTAAAAGACAAGGTACTCACTTCACAGATCCTAAGAGAACAAGGCCTAGAGGTCGCCCAGCAGCACTTCTTTGTTTTCGATCAGTTAGAGACTGCGCGCCCCTTGGTGGCACGGATGGGTAGCGTTGTAGTCAAGCCTGCGGACGGAAGAAAGGGCAGGGGGGTCACCGTGGATGTGACGCCCGAGACATTGGACAAAGCCTGGGGTTTGGCTAGTTTAGAGTCTTCAAAGGGCATTCTCATCGAAGCATTTTTTAGCAATGCAGTCGAAGCGCGTTATCTGGTCATAGATGGACATTGCGTTGCGGTCATCGAGAAGGTTATTGCCCACGTTCTCGGCGATGGACAGCGAACCATTGCCGCCCTCATCGATGAAAAAAATGCCCGGCGGGCTCGCAATCCCCATCTGTCGTACTATCCAATCCAGGTCGACACCGCACGCGAAAACTTCTTGTCCGGGCAGGGAATGACGGTTGATGATGTTCCATCAAACGGCCGGATCGTTCCTCTTGCTGCCAAATCCGGTTGGCTGCTTGGAGGGGAAACGAGAAACATCACCGACAGCGTACACCCGGAGATGCGACGTATCGCCGAAAGAGCGACGCAGATCGCGCCCGGCTTGGATGTGATCGGCCTCGATGTCATGGCTTATGATCACACCACAGCGCCGCACACAGGTAGTTACATTATCATCGAAGCCAACAATCGACCGGGGCTCGGGCTCTATATGTACCCAGCACACGGCACGCCAATTGATGCATGCCGACTTATTGCTGAAACTTGCGACAGGCAGCTATTTCCGGGGCTACACCAGCCAAATGATGTGCGAGCCATCGGTAGGCCAGAACCTATTCGGATGCCAGCCCGAGCCAAAGCGCCTGCTCCGGTGATTTCGGCTGGTCCGGACTTGCCTTTTCACAGGCTAGACGTCTCCCAAGCCGCAATGCCGACAATTGTCTTTGGTGGAGACACAAGTCTTGGTGACGAGAACCTGGGCGATCGATGGGCCGAGGTACGCAACCGCATAACTGCAGCGCCCGACAGCTTCTTTGACGCCCTGCAGCCGCTGATCTCCGATCGTGCAGCGTTGATCCTTAACCTCGAGACGGTCCTCGCAGTTTCGCCACCGGACATCTTCGGAGGAATGAAGAAATATCTGTCTTGGGAAGAACCTCAGCGCACGCTAAGCGTCCTTCGGCGCCTAGGGGTAGACGCCGTGACGCTTGGTAACAATCGTGCGATGGACTTTGGACAAGGGCCGGCGATAGCGATGAGAGAGGCATTATCCTCCAGCGGGATTCTTTCGATCGGCATGGGTTCTGATCTTGCCGGAGCAACAACGCCACTTTTGATCGATCTGGGTGTTGTACAAATACTAGTGTTTTCGGCTTTTGAGTACCGCGCAGACTACGATCAGAATTTCAAATTTTATGCTGGACCAACCACGCCGGGGGTGGCTGGGTTTGGGAAGGGTTTCTTGCATCTCTTGCCCGAGCTAGTGCGACGCTACCGGGTCGCATTTCCTGATGCAATGATTGTGTTTCAGCCGCATTGGGGCGGTGCCAAGAATTATCGCTGGGCGACGCGGGAGATGTTCGCAGTAGCGAAAGAAGCGATGCATGCCGGGGTGGATTTGGTCATCGGGCATGGAGCCCATTCTCTCCAGCAGGTGGAGTTTTGCAATGAGGGAACGTTGGTTTGCTCGTTGGGTAACTTCGTTTACAATGCTCCGGGCCGATATGCGGAGGAGAGTGGGTTCCCATACAGTCTCATTGCGCAGTTGCATCTAGGTCCGGGGCAAGCGGAATTGCGACTGTATCCGGTGGCTTGCGACAATCGTGTCACAAATTTCCGCACGCGCCCTGTAAATGCAGGTCAAGCAGCATTAGTCTTAGCCGAACTAAGGAAACGCGCGACAGTGCCGGGCTCTTTCGATAAGCAAATTAGACTTAGGAAAGATGATTTGGGTTGGTGGTATCTACGAAATCAAGCTCCCATCTCACCACGCTTCGGTTTGCGGTCGTAGCCGCGATTTGGTCATCTCCCGACTTTCGATCCTTGCAAAAGATTTTAAATTCGTGGCTCAACGTGAGCAGATGAGTTGGGCAGCGACACCAAGTGTCCTCCGGCGGTCTGCTTTGCGTATATCCCATGCGTTACGCAATCATCAGGCAAAGGCTGAAATGCTACTACTCATCATCTTGCTCTAAGTCGAATATCATTGATGGGATCTGAATTGCCGGCCCAAGGAAACTATAATTTCATTCAAACCCACAGCATTTGAACCCTTCACAAGAAGGATATCGTTTGCCCGCAAAATAGTGGCAAGTCCGGCCAAGACGTTGTCCGCGGTCGCGAAGTGTGGGCCCAAGAGGTATTCCGGTAGCGTACGGCGGAGATATCTCATCTGCTCTCCGACCGTCATCACCATATCGAGGTCAGCCGCGAGGATTGGCTCCGCTAAACTGGCGTGAAATTTGGCCGACATCGGCCCGAGTTCCAGCATGTCCCCAAGGAGAGCAAGCTTTCGGCCGCCCGCGGGACGGCGCTGCTCAGCAAATGCCGCCAACACGGCGGCTACAGACGTAGGATTTGCATTGTAGGCTTCATTGACGATTTGGACCTCACCCGATGCGAGGGCAATACGTATGACTTCCCCCCGTCCGTGGACAGCTTCCGTCACAGCCAGGGCATTGGTCGCAACATGCAAATCAAGACCAAGAGAATCGGCCGCAGCCAGGGCACAAAGGCTGTTCAACGCCATATGACGTCCAGGATTGCGGATTTTGTAGCGGCGATATTTGCCTTTCAGGACCGCGCTGACCATGTTGTCTCCAGGCGAATAGGTCTCGAGCCGGTAATCGGCTTCGGAATGTTCGCCAAACGACACGACTCTTGCCCCAAACGACAGGGCGCGTTCGCGAAGGTAGTTGAAATACTCTGAATCTCGAGGGACAATCGCTGTTCCGCCCTCAGCAACATCATACACGCGAGCTTTCAACTCGGCGATGGCCCTGCGCGATCCATACTCTTCGAGGTGGGCGTCACCGATAGAGGTAATAAGAGCGACGTGCGGCTTGAGCGCAAACAGGTCTTGGAGGCGTCGAAAAAATCCAATGGATACCTCGGTTGTATGAATACCACTGCGTGGAAGGTTAGCGATGAGACCGAGCACGCCGGAGACGGTATTGAAGTTCCCTCCGGGAAACTGTGGGTGACCGGTGGCGGTGAGAATGGCGTTGATCATAGCCGTCGTGCTGGTTTTCCCGACGCTGCCGCTCGTTGCGATGAGGCGGCCGCTGTAGGCTGCTCGCGCATGCTCGGCTAGGCGCCGCATGGCGATGCGGACCGAGGCGACCCGTAGCAACGGAAATTCTTCGTTGTCGGATTGGAACTCTTCGTCCACGAAGAGTGCGAGCCCCCGTTGTGCGTCTCGCTCGATCTTTAACTTGTCCACGCCGTATCGGTACGTGCTAACATGTGGGATCACAAGCGCACCCGGGCAGACCAAGGCGTCCCAAAACGCTATACGTTCCGTCGTCCAGGCTTCCGGCAGGTCGCCCTCCCACGTGCCTCCGGTAATCTGCGCCAGCTCAGCCTTCGCCCAAGGATTCATTTCCGCTCCTGTTCGCCGAATGATCGCAGTGGCACTCATCTCGACTTCGAATAGTCGTCTCACGCTCGTCTTCGCATCACGGACTGGCGGGAATCTCCTTTCCTAAAACGGCTCGCTCAGCCAAGTCTCCTCCATGTCCATTTATCTGTCAGTCGCTTTCAAGACCGATATAGTGGGCTGACGATCCGAAGGGCTTCAAGCCCCGCTGTAAATTCACCGTCTCCCAATCTGACAGGCGTCTGAATATTCCTGCTACCCGCAAGTTCGATCCTAGCCACTGGGGCCTTTGCGTAGGCAAGGTTCTGCTAGCGTAAAGCAGGCGGCACTCAGCGCTTTCAAGGACATTACGTGATCTTGCCAGTTGATGCGGTCTGACACATGAACATCTCAGAGGGACGGTATTGATATTCTCAAGCAACGATCTTGAATTTCGTCAATCGCACCGATCAGGCTAGGCGACATGTTAATCAGCCGGTCGATTGTAGCTCGCCCGGCATTCCCTCCCATTATCTTAGGTTGATAATCCAGACGTGGATCTCTGTTTTGGACGTATATTGGAAAGATGTCCAAGTTTATTGTTTCCTGTCTGAAACGAAAGCAAGGCAATATAGATTCACCTTTGCTGTTACCTGATCCAAAAGAAAAGTTTCCAATACTGTATAATATAGGCCGGCGCTTATATATTTCTATCGGCTGAAGGATATGCGGGTGGTGTCCAATTACCGCGTCGGCGCCCAAGTCAATGAACAATTGTGCTTTGACACGGTCTTCCTCGGTGGGTTCGCGCTGGTAAGGCACACCCCAATGTACCATCACGGCGATCCGGTCGACCAGCGGACGCAGTCGCGCAAGATCCCGCTCCACCAGGTCGGGCAGATCCTGTGCCGACCCTGGGAGATCGCTACGAGCCGCCGTTCGACGGTTCCAGTAATAACCCAGCAGCCCGATGCGAATATCTGTGCCATCGTATATCGCCGGGTTGTGCGCAACGTCCTGGTTTTTTCCGCCACCGTACGGCTTGATACAGTGTCTCTCCAAGGTATCTAAAGTCTCGATAACGCCATCGCGGCCACAATCCTGAATATGGTTGTTCGCGATGGTCATTGCAGCAAAACCGGCGCGGCGCAGGACAGAAACCGTTCGGGGATCGACTTTGTATGAATAGTTTCGAGTGGTATTTGCCTTCTCAGTGACGCTGGAGAATGGCCCTTCCAGGTTCCCGGTTATCAGGGCCGTGCGCTTAAAGACCGGCCTGACCCATGCGAAGGCATAGTCTGTGCCGAACCTGCGGATTCTATGCCGCATCCGCATCCCAGTCATCACATCTCCGACCGCTGCTAGGTGGTACGGGGCGGTGCCGGATGACAATAGGAATGACTCGAGTTTGTCCGGGTCGATTAGATCAACATCATCCGGAATTATCACCTCCGCGAACTTATCGCGAATTTTGGCAACATGCCCCCGCACTGCCTCCGACTCCCTGAGGCTATAGGCGAGAGGCGGAACCAAGGGGGCCAGCAACATACTAGTCACGTATGAACTAAAGCCTATCCCGCGCCTCTCGAGGACATTTCGGATCAGCTCTTCGTGATAGCCGCCGAACCTTACTTGGTCCGTATGAAGCAAGCACGAGGCAAAACTTCGTGCCGATGATCTGATCGCTCTGGTTGGAATCCGGGAAGGTGCGTACGGGCTGTCAGAAAGCCGCCCGAGGTGCAAAAGGGCCCCAAGGATCAACTCCATGCAGACAGATTTGTCCTGAGGAAGTGCCTTATGCAGATCCCATAATGCCGCTGCGACGGCCTGCGCGACGAGAGCCTCTTGCGGCGCTGTTTCGGTATCGTCTATTTGGGCGTCGTTGGCGAGGCTGTGCGCTGGCACGAACTCGGCATCGTGAAGAACATGCCAGCTCGAGATATATGGGGTAGAGAGCATTGCGCCCGCCAAGTACATGCTCGCCGCGACCTCAAGGGCGGTCGGTCTGCTGAATGCAACCCGCGGAGCATGCAAGCTGTCGGCCTGCACGTCGGCGGTGTGGCGCACAACATGAAGTCCGAACGACTGGTATATGATGCCGGCATCGTGGGATGGATCGCACAAATAAGCGCCGCCCGAAATCCGCGGCAGCCACCCTTCCGTGGTAACCTCGCGGCCCGGGCCAAAGAGCAGTTCACCGCAGAGGGGGATTGAAAAATCATCGAGATTTTCCATTATCGCAGGGTACCGGTACTTAGTATCCCTGATCGGTACCACCGTGCGGATGGCCTCAGGGCTTCCCTTCTTTTTTAACTGTTGTGCATTGACGATAGCTCTGACCTTGGGCAAGGGCCGCGCGCCAAGTGAACGAAGCACCTCGTTCACGCGGTGGCTCACCAAGGATACATGGTAATAGACGTTGACCTGGCCGAAATGCGTGGCTGCGTCACGGCCTTCCTGCTCACCATAACAACTTCCACCGCCAAACGGTTTGAACGTAAAGTTACCGTCCGGCCCGGCCAAGGCAGCGCCATTTAAACCTGACGGGCAGGGCGCCTTCACGCCTTGATGGCTGATTACGTCGACGTACCGCCCGCGCAGTCGTTGCCTGTCGGCATCTTGGTAAAGATAAGGCAATTCGACTTCGGCTAGTTGCACGCGGCCACCAGTGAAGTCCGAGTCGCAGGACTCCCAAAGGTAGACGAAGCCAGTCGCCATATTAAATCCCTCGAATAAGTAGCTGTTCTTCTTGTGTCGAGCACCGATACGGCAAACTTATATTGCGCAAAATGGTGCAGCTCCACTCCACCCCGTTGTCGACGCGGGGCGGCGAGTGTGAGATGAGCGCGCACCGGATGGCTAATGAGCACCCGCGTCAACTCAAGTACTGGCGTGTGAAACATCGCAGGGTTATTCCCAGCCGAACTCGCGCCCCGGTTGCCTAGCACGGCCGTCCGCCCAAGTTAACGTACTCCGAAGCCAGTCGCCTGCTGGTGTTAAGCTGCAAACGTTACCTACCTGTCCTTCGCAGCTGGTCCTTTCACAACAGGCGCGCTATGACCGTTTAGTGACATGCCCGCCTGACCGGGTTCACCCAGTTCTTGCCGAGCAATGTTCAAAGCCTCCTCCAAAGCTCCATCGTCAATAAGTTTGAGTTCTTTCGCCACCAAGTTCGATTTTGTGCGGGGCCATTTGTCGACGGACGTCGCGCGCACGAAACCCAACGCCGACGGCATTCGGACCATCAGCCAACCCAGGTTCACCATCTTTGCGGAGAATTCTCTGACGAACTTCGCGCCACCGGTGCGCCGTCCGGTCAGGCGCCTGAAAGTTTTGTAGGACATCCTTACGCGAGTACGGGGTTCCCCCGTCTTGTTCCTCTGGCGTTGCAGAGTTAGGGCAACTAGTGCGGCTGCATCACCTTCCGAAACGTTTGGTGTGGTAGTCACTGAAACAGTATTCATAAGCGTTACTCCCTTTACTCAAGCAGAGACACTTCTCTCTGCGGTTGAACTGCGTTCGCTTGGGACTGATTAGAAAGTGGGGACGCTGCCTCATCGAACCAGCCATCCCGTTTTGCCAGATATGAAACCGCCATTGCATGCATTGCGCCCCTGAGCTGCGGGGACCGCGACGCAAAGGTGGCAGGTTCCGCCACAAGCTCGCCAGAGACCGACACAAGCGCCATTTTAGGGCCGGAACCGTCGGTGCTCCATCGCAGCGAGACAGCCAATCCGCCGCCTTGCAGATGGCTTCTCAAGTCAGACCCAAGCTCAGTGTCGGTGCTTGTCAGAATTAATTTTTCAGACGGCATGCGCGACAATGCGTGCCTTGAAACAATGTCTTCCTTGTCAACGATGAAATATCCGCGGTTGGCGTGATTCAGCACCGTCTTGGCCAGAACTTCAAGGCTTCCGCGATTCTCTTCGTTGGTCACCGTCAAGGAAATGGCGTGGCAAGTGCCCAAACCAAGCCCATTTTCCAAGATTCTTGCCGGAGAGGCCGCGTAAATAAGGGCTTCCAAAGAAGGATCCCTGGCCAACATCTGCGGATTTATTCGCTGGGCAAATTCTTGCGGAACGGAGTTGATATATGCTCCTCTTTTAGACAGAAGGCCGGTACTTCGTCCCTCTGCATGTAATCTATGCTCGATTGCTTTTGCCGCCATGCCGGTATGCCGGTCGCCAATAACGAGTACGGTAGCGACTTCGGATGATTTTGCATCGCTGTACATATTTGCCAGGATTATTTCACTCACATCTCTTGCCGTGCCGGCCCGCGGCCAAAGATGAAACTCGATCCCTGGTCGTGCGTTCACCTCGATGACAGAGCAGCCGACCTCTTTGTGAGATTGCGCAATGTCGGGCATGATTAGATCTATTCCGGCAATACTGAGGCCTATGACCTTGGCAATGCGCTCGCATAACTTCTGATTATCCGCATGGACGGAGTTGGTGATGTCGACTGGGACACCGCCGCGTGCGAGATGACCGTTCGGTCGCAGAACCACCCTTTGCCCAGCAATGGGCACGGACGCCAATGAAAGACGATGGTGGGCCAGGTGCCGAAGAAGTTCGTCGTCAACTTCCAGACGCGATAGACGCCTCCCGTCCCTGTCGGGTTCTCGATTTAACTCATCAACCAACTGGCGCAGAGTCTTTTCGCCGTCACCGGTTACCTCGGGCGGGCAACACAGGACCGCCGCCACGACGCAAAAATCGACAATTGTCACTCTATATTCGGGCCCAGCGACAAACTGTTCGACCAACACCCCGCAGCGCTCCGATTGGGCTATGTCGAACGCTGCCTCGACGGCGCGTCGTCCCCGTAGTTTGACAGTAACTCCGCGCCCTTGATTTGCTTGAGCGGGTTTAACTACAACCGTCCTACCCAAATGTTTAGCGGCGGCGACTGCCTCTGCCTTGCTGCGGACAGTAAGTTGGCGAGGTACCGGTATGCCTGCCTGCGCCAAAAGCCTGTTGCCCAGCCTTTTGTCCAAGGCCACCTTTGCCGAGGCAAACGACGTCGATCCCGATATCGTGGAGAAAAGCTGCTTCTGATGCCTACCTTGGCCGAGGCGGAGGTGATTGCGGGCGACAAACTCGAAGGGGATTCGATTTCTCTTGGCTGCGGCGACCAGAACAGCGGTCGAATTTGAAAGACGCCTTTTCTTTGCTCTTTCCAGATTCAGTTCGCGGGCAACGGAATACTTCGCTGACGCATCCCCGTCTCGTGCGGCCTCTCCGACCGCCTCAATGACAGCCGCCGCAGCCGCGCGCGACATCTGCGGGTCGTCAGACTCCCAAACGATCACGGGATTGCCCTCGTCCGGACCGCTCACCCGCGATGACTCCATCGAAAACGAATAGAAATTCATTGCGCGGCGAAGCTCAAGATCCGCAGCCAGGATTGCATCTGCCAAATACGAGGGCACCACAACATCCTGATCACATTGCGGGAACAGTTCATAAAGCCCGGAGCGGGCCGTAGGAGAAAAACTGGAAACGCGAGCGGTCGCCATCTGACCTAAATTCAGGGTTAATTTAACAACCGTATTTGCATTATACATGTTGAGCCCGGACAATGTCTTGAAACCGGCTACCTCAAATGGACCCAACTCTTCGGTTTGGCATGCTTTAACCATCCGCATTATCCCAGAATTCACATTTCCGGTCCGGCCTTGGAGGTCTAGACCCTCATCGTGCTTGCGTGCAACCCGCCGTTATATTATGGTTAGCTAATGATTAACGCAACGAAAAAAAACAGCAGAGGCTTGGAATGAGCCTAAACAAAATTAAATAAAAGTTTAACAAAAAAAGTAATGTCTGTGAAACTTCAGTAGCGTTGGGGTGTTATCATGTCTGTTTGTAGAATTCAGCGCGGGCGCATGAAGAAAGCCAAGCGTGCATTCGCCACTCGTCGCGTCGCGGCCTCTCATATGCGCACGCTCATAAATGGGTCTTTACAGCCTGTCGCAGGAGACCTTGTCCTGGCTCGAGTGGACGAACTCGGCAACCATAGCAGGTTGGAGCTCATCAATGGCAGGAAGGCGATTATGTTTCCCGGGGATGAGATAATCCTCTGCTATGGAAACCGATACGCACCCGACCAGTTCGAGGCCACAATTGGGCCCGATCTTGGGCCGTGTGACTTGGTAGCTGGGGGAGGGATCGCTGCTTGCGAGCTCTCCAGGCATGATCGGATGGCTCCTCCAACAAAGATTACCCCCCTCGGCCTGATCGGCGATAAGTTCGGTCGCCGGCTAAACGTGTGGGATTATAAGGTAAGCTCCGACGACTTGCGCCCTTCCTTACCAATCGTTCTTTCCCTTGGAACTTCTATGAATGCCGGAAAGACGCTGACGGCCACGTCGCTGGTTAGAGGATTCAAGAAGTTGGGGCTTAAGGTTGCTGCATTGAAAATCACCGGTACAGGGTCCGGCGGTGACACCTGGATTGTGCGAGACGCTGGTGCGGACGTTGTTCTTGACTTTACTGATGCAGGGTTTGCAACAACGTATCTTGCGCCGGTTGAGTTGGTTGAAAAGGGCGCTTTCCGCCTGTTAAATCATGCAGCCGAGACCGGATGTGACGTTGCTGTCATCGAGATCGCCGACGGATTGCAGCAGAAGGAAACCTCAGAGCTAATTCTGGCTGAATCGTTTCGTAGCATGGCTTTGGGGACAATATTCGCTTCCTACGATGCGATGGGAGCAAAGTGTGGCGTTGATACACTGCGAGCCGCCGGTCACAAGGTGTTGGCCATCAGTGGCAGAATTGGCCGTTCGCCGCTCGGCGTCAGAGAGGCTGAGGAGGCCACCGGACTGCACGTCTATTCTCCATGGGAACTCCAGGACGGCGCACTGAACCCGGTGTTGAGAGTCCGGGCTGCAGAAAAGTTGTCTAATGGGCAGAGCAATAACCCGTATCTTCGCCGTATAGCTGAATCATCGGAGACAACTCTGCCGGATGGTGAGGATCGTGCCCACTCTCACCAACTGCGGATCGATTTCTTGGCGAAGGTCGCGCGTGAATTGATACTCGCGGAGCTGGGAGACGGTGCCTACAGCAACCTGGCAATTTGGCCCAGCCCATATGGAAGCGTCTCGGTCAATCTCCCCAAGCGACGGACCAAAAGTTCTATCCCCAAATTGATGTCTGTGCAGGCGCCGGCAGAACTTATAGAGGCGGCTGTGTTGGCGAAAAGTCATGGTGCACTCCAGTCATCGATAAGCGGCATCGTGCAGGCACTCGGGTATCCTCCGCTGCCGGCAAGTCAAATGTCCAGTCTGGTGAATGAAGCTTGGCCGGCTTTGGGAGGCGGCCGGGTGTTACGTCTGCTTGAGCCGGCCGTACAAATCGGACTTGAACCAAGCGAGGTGAATGCTCAAGAGGACCTTGACGCGAGAGTTATGAATTTTTCCGGAATTTTTAACGAGCCTGACAGGCATACGAGCGTAGGACGGGCGTGAAAGACAGTGTGCTGATGAACATGCGAAGCAGGCGGCGATTTAGCGCGCCCCTCAGCGACATGTGGCGAAGGTCGATCCCCGGTCTCGCCGCTGTCATGACATTTAGCGTGTTCATCAATGCCCTCCGGTTTACCGGCCCGCTTTACCTCATACAAATATTCGATCGAGTTATCTCCAGCCGCAGTGTGGAAACCCTTGTTATATTGACCTCTGCTGCCTTACTTGCGCTGGTAGCTGGTGTCGCGCTGGAAACTATTCGTCGCCGCATGCTTTCTCGCTGGGGAGTCTGGATCGAGCATCAGTTGACCAGCCAGTCGGTGAAAGCCGGATTGACGTCAGGAGTCGCCAATCCGCCGCTTCTGCTGAGCATCGAGAAGGTCTCCGGCTTTGTCGAACGCGGGTTGTCTGCTTGGTTGGACGTAATTTGGGCGCCCATTTTCCTGTTGTGCGTGTACTTCATTCATCCGGTTCTCTGTCTTATTGCGACGGCAGCCACCGTTTTGCTGGTTTGCATGAGCCTGTTGAAGGAAAAGCTCACACGAGAACCCCGCCAAGCTGAACGCGATGCCGTCAAGCAGGCAAAAGAGGTGCTCGTTTCCGCGGAAAGGCACAAAGACGTTGTCAGTGCCTTCGCAATGGCGGACGCAATCGCCGGCCGTTGGAGCAGGAACCGTGTGGACGGCTTCTTGCAGCGAGACCGGCTTAATGCGTGGGGATCGAGCCTTGATGCCGCAATCCGAGTGCTTAACCGTGGCCTCTACATTATTCTGCTGGCCTCCGGCATATGGCTGTTCCTTAACAACGAGGCCTCGCTCGGTGGCTTATTTGCGGCCCGACTTATTGCCAACTTCGCTTACAGAATGGTGGGTAAAGCGGTTGGGGAACTCAGAGGCCTTCGAGAAGCGCGCGAAGGATATGCCAAGATCAAGGCGGAACTTGTCAAGCCGTCGGACGGCGAACCGTCGCTGATGCCGGGAACTCCGCGTGGCACATTAATTCTTGATGAAATTGCGTTTAGACATGCGGGATCCCGGGAGGACGTGTTCAGGAAGCTGTCCCTTTCGCTGGCGCCGGGCGAGTTGCTGCTGGTCGTCGGTCGCGCTGCCACCGGCAAGACCACACTCTCTCGCCTTCTGATAGGTCTGCTCAAGCCTCGAACCGGACAGGTCCGACTGGGTGACATGAACGTCACCCGGCTTCCGGATTCCGTCAGATCCGAAGCTATCGGCTATTTGCCACAGCAAGTCGAACTGTTCGAGGGAACAGTCGCACAGAATATTGCCCGGTTTCAAAAGAGTTCCATCGACGACGTGGTTTCCGCGGCAAAAATGGCTGGCATTCACCACGTTATTATTCGCTTGAACCAAGGCTACGACACTGTGCTTGATGACTCGGTCGGTCTGTCCGGCAGTGAACGGAAACGAATAGCGCTTGCCAGGGCATTGTTTCGCGCGCCGAGAATTGTTGTGCTGGACGAGCCTTTCGCCAATTTAGACGGTTCCTCGAGAAGGACCCTTGAAGCGGCCGTAAAACTCATGAAAGAATCGGGATGCTCGGTCGTTGTCACCATGTCGGGGCAGTCGAATCGCCTTGCCGGACTTGTGGACCGGACGCTGATCCTGGGCGGCCGCACGCCTGAACTCACCGATCCTTCGGAGCGTCGGGGTCGTCCCGAGAAAGCCGATTTACGGAGCGTCAAATGACAGCATCGCCCGTCATTGGCACCAAACAATCCGGCGAAGATCCCGCGCCGTTCGGCAGGAGCTTCGTTATCCTGGGCTTTGTTATAATCGCGGCCTTTTCGACCCTGACCGGCATGTGGCTTGTCGCTGCTCCCATTCAGGGCGCTATCGTGGCTAACGGGTTAGTGGAGGTGGCCTCGAATGTTAAGACGGTGCAACATCTCGAAGGCGGGATCGTGTCCGAAATAATGGTTCAAGAGGGCGAGCGCGTATCTCCAGGCCAGGTCCTTGTGCGATTGCAGAGCACTGCTTCGACAGCCGCTGCCAACGAAATTAAGGCGCAGTGGTACGAGGCGAAGGCTGCCGAGGCGCGTCTGATCGCCGAGCGAGACGGAAAGGACTCAATCGAAATTCCGTCTGAGCTAAAAGAGCCCGGCAAACTGGCAGCTGATGCTATCTCGGGCCAGGAGAGCATCTTTCGTACGCGCCGAACCCTTCTTGGCGAGAGACTTTCCCTGCTGCAGCAGACGACCGGGAGCTTGCAGATGGAGATAAAAGGCTTTGAAGGGCAGGTGACAGCTGCTGCCAAAAAACTTGAACTTATCGAGGAGCAGTTAACCGATGTCCGTGCATTGTATGAAAAGAAGTTAGTAGTGAGGACGCGCCTGATAGATCTGGAGACCGAAAAGGCAGATGTCGGGGGTTCCTTAAGCGGCTACATGGCGTCGATTGGAGTCGCCAGGCAGAAAATGGAGGAAACGAAATTTAAGATCGCTGAACTTAACGCATCCACAGCTGCCGACATTGTCGAGGAGCTGGGGGTGGCGCATGCCAAAATATATGAATCCGCGCAGCGGATGGCTGCTGCCGATGACGTGAGGATGCGAACCGAAATACGCGCGCCCATGGCGGGTACCATTGTGGGGATGAAGGTGCACACGATCGGGGGCGTGATAGCTGCAGGCGATGCGTTGATGGATATAGTGCCCCTTGAGGATAACTTCGTAGTAATCGCAAGCATTGATCCCCTGGACGTAGACCAGGTGAAGGTAGGGCTCCCTGCGACCGTTTGGCTCAGCGCAGTCAGCAGGCGTTATCAGCGCCCAATGATCGGCGACGTTCACACCCTTTCAGCAAACACGCTGATAGACTCTCGGACCGGGCGGGCTTTTTATTCGGCTCGAATCATCTTGAGCCCTCAGTCCTTGAAAGCAGGTCCAGCGTTGCAGACTGGGATGGGCACGCAGGTCATGATCGCAACCGGAGCGAGGTCGGCTTGGGAGTATCTTAGCGCTCCGGTCTATGCGGCAATGGGGCGGGCATTGCGCGAGTGAGAAGGCAATGGGCTGGAAAGCGACAACGCGCGAAATCACTGGGCTGGGTGAAGAGCCGGGCAGGGACCTAGCCGATGGGTTTATACTTTCCGTAGCGGAAAGAGTCGCGCCTAGCGAATGCGAGATTGTGGGGTCCCTTGCGGGCAAACCTATCTTCGCCGTCGTTGTGGACACACTCGGGCAACGGTATCATTACATGGGTATTGCTCCCCGTCTCACTGACGGTCGCTTCGATGTGAAATCTCTCGCGTTATGGGAATGGATCGTCGAGCCAGGACTGATATATTTATCTGAGTACGCACTGCTTCCATCAGGAGCGCCGCGTCATGTACGCGTGGCTGGCAGAAGGCCGGCCCCGAGTATTTGATGCCGAGTTCAGGTTCATGCTATGCAGACGAAGGCGACACGACGGGGCACCGATGGCCATCTCAATGAAATACAATACCCCAGCTGAATATTGCCGAACGCAAACGCGTTCGCAAGGCAGCTTCCATGCAAGGCCGGCGCCGGAATGTTAGTTGTTCGTAGAGACATGACAAGCCGCCAAGTTGCGTCGGCAGACGGCGCACCGCCGAGAAGCCCAAGCCAATCAGCTGTTCGCCAGTCCCGCGGCCGATCGCGATGCGGGCGAATTCCTGCTGAGCGGTTTAGGGGTGACAAAGAAGCTCGCCCACACCTTGGCCGGCCGTGAAACTATCTACGCCCGCTTCTTCTACTTGAACAAATCGACGTCGCTCGGCTTCACGTCAAATCCGTTGTCAAGCATGAGCGCGTATGGTCTCGCAAGTCGACTACTTTGTGGTGAGTTCGCAAAAAGGGCGGACTACCTCACTACGTTTCCTACCTTTCCCTGCATCCTGGGGTCGAAATGCCAAGGGTCAAGGAAACCCACCATTTTGACGACGGATTGGCGAGGCCGCAAAGTCCTACAATGGCGACTGACAACTTCCTGTGCAGCGTGGTGAGGGATCGATTGCCGAGCCTTTCACGTTAGTACCGTGAAGGGTTTTGGAGAGAGATCCTGATGACCCGTATCGCAACCTTCAACGTCAACGGTGTGAACGGTCGCCTGCCCGTGCTCATCAAGTGGCTCGGTCAGACCGACTATGACATCGTGTGTCTTCAGGAATTGAAGACCGGATGAGAAGTTCCCCGCGGGGGCGATCAGGAACGCCGGTTACGGCGCGATCTGGCACGGGCAAAAGTCCTACAACGGCGTAGCCATACTCGCTCGTGGAAAAGAGCCGCTGGAGCGCCGTCGTGGGCTCCCGGGCGATCCTGATGATACGCACAGCGATATCTCGAAGCCGAGGTCGATGGGATCGTCGTCGGTTGCCTTTACCTGCCTAACGGCAATCCCGCTCCTGGGCCGAAATTCGAATATAAGCTGCGCTGGTTCGACCGCCTGATCAGCTACGGCCAGCTGCTGCTCAGGGAAGATATCCCTAGCATTCTCTGCGGCGACTACAATGTCGTGCCCACCCCGATCGATGCCGTGGTGCCGGGACGTTGGCTGGGCGATGCAGTCTATTTTCCGGAGAGCCGGCAAGCCTATGCCCAGATGCTTGATGGCGGCTGGATCGATGGCGTCCGCCGCACCCACCCGGAGAAAGGCGTCTACACCTATTGGAACTTCGCCTACCAGGGCGGCTACGATCGAAGCTCCGGCCTGCGGATGGATCATCTTCTGGTCAGC
This sequence comes from Mesorhizobium sp. M0848, assembly GCF_040319805.1. Classification (NCBI taxonomy): domain Bacteria; kingdom Pseudomonadati; phylum Pseudomonadota; class Alphaproteobacteria; order Hyphomicrobiales; family Phyllobacteriaceae; genus Mesorhizobium; species Mesorhizobium sp. M0848. The sequence goes on from NZ_JAMYOM010000013.1 coordinate 173,591, forward strand.
CCATCACTTTCGGACAGGTTGCGTGACGCCGGCATTGACGCCGACGTGCGAGGCTGGGAAAAGCCGAGTGATCATGCGCCAGCTTGGATTGAACTCGACCGTCCGGCAAGTGGATGATGTGATCAATCGTTCGCGGGCACCGTCTTTGCCCCGCGCGAGAATCTTGGTTTGCGGGGTCTGCGCTCACGCCGCCTTTTTAACGGCTGCCCTGAATGGACGGTCGATCGTGAAGGCATCTGGACGGATGGCTGCCTCAACCTGGCTCCAGGTCACCGGATGAGCGATTGGAAAACGGGGTCGAGCCCGTGGTGAGAACGCGCCGACGGCAGTATTGCCCCGCCCATTGCGGAGGTAAGATGCGGCCTGTTCGAGCCGACGGCGAGGCGGACAGCAGGTAGCGATCCGGATGCGACACCTTTCCTGTTTCGCGTTCACGCCAGGCCGCACGACTACAACAGATGGACCCCCGCCGGCCTCAAGCAGCTGATGGTCGAGGGCGGCTTCCCCGAAGCCAACGTCAAGGTCCACGGCTGGGGCAACAAGGCCTGCGCCAAGGCCCATATCGGCGGCCCCGTCCGCGCCTACGGCCTGTGGCGGGATTTGAGCAATGACGAGGAATACCCGCTGATGGTCTGGGCTTTTGCGAAGAAGGGGTGAGAGGCTGACCGCCAAGGACAAAGCTAATGGTCTTGGATCTGGCGAAGGATGTCGACAAACGGCGGGGGTGCGGAACGCGCGCTGGCTAGACTCTGGGATGCCCTCTACGATGCCGGCGGGCGATACCGGATGGACTTCGCCTTCCCAAGGGCTTCCATCGTCTCTTCGACGCGTCGATCCTCGGGATTTTGGATCAAGCGCGCCCATGTCTCGGGCGTATAGCTGAATCGGGAGAGATACATGGGCATGGTTCACCTCCAAAGTCGCCGCCCAACCAGCTTACGGGTAGGCTCACAGGCCGATGAAATATGCGCTCAAGCTAATGGAAGCGCAACGTCCCGGCTATTCGCATGCCAGGCCCCCCGCGAGTTTCGGATTTGGATGTACCGCCGAGCCTTCCAATCGAACGACACGCCGGCCGGGGTCTGAAAACCTCGCGCCGGCTTTTTTGTGCCTTCGTGCCGGGCCTGCTGACGCTTGGCCTTCCTGATCCTCGGCAAGTCCTGCGTGTGGGTCTTGAGCTCGCCGCAAGCTAAATTAGCTGGGCGCAGTTGGTGTTCACGTCCGGGCCTTGCAAGCCAAGGGCACGCTTGTGCTCGATCACCCAACGGTCGTTGCGGCGGTGGACGGGCTCGCCACACAGACAGCGCGGCGCGACATTGTGGTGGGTGGCGTGCTAGGTGAAGCCATCAGTTAGGCTAAGAATTTTGGGCCATAGAGGTTAGGTCTAATTGTACCCGAGCAGATGGCGAAGCCCAACTATCGGCAGATAAACGGTCCAAATCATCCCGATGGCGGCGGCAACGCCGAGGCCGATTGCGGGAGCCCAAACCTTCCAGAGCATCTGGAGCCGCGCCGCTATTTCAGTCAAACTGTCCTTCCATTGATCGCTCCCCAAGTCGATTCGAAGGCGAGAATGCCAATGAACTCCAAGACTGCCGCCGTTGCAATCACCGCAAGTGTTTGCATCGCGGGTTTCGCCTATTCCAGCGGTCACAAGGCCGGCGGGTGTCCCAATTGAAGGACACCGTGTCGGCTTACAACCGACGCATGGGGATTGACGACAAGGCCAACAGCCTCGGCCGCGTCGATCTCTGCCTGGAGCTTGGTGGCCTACTTGATGAATGCGAGCGGATAGACCGCTGATCTGCTGAACGGCTGATTTCAACTCTCCCACCTTCATTGCCGAAAGCGGCAGGCGCTATGGGACGGCGTTGAGGGCAAGGCCGGCGCACCGCTGCCAGCATCTCTTGGCGAAGTCGGTGATCGTCAGCGGATAGCAATAGCGCCGATCGGCGAGCATGAACTCGCCTTTGTAGTCGGCACACCACAGATCGTTGGGCCGATAGCCGTTTGAAAGTGGTGTTCCCATCGCCCTGTTGCGCCTTCGCTTGCGGCGCTCGACCAGGCCATGGCGGTCGAGAACCGCATGCACCGTCGAGATCGCAGGCCGGTGAACGTCAGGATACAGCCGGGCCAACCGTTCGCGTATCTTTGGCGCACCCAGGTCGGCTTGTCTTGCTTGAGGCGCACAATCAGCTTCTCGATTTGAAACGGAAGCTGATTGGCGTGGCGGGGGTCGGCGTGATCGATCCGTCAGCCCCTCAAGGCCACTGTCATTGTAGCGTGTGAGGATCTTGTAGCCGGTCTTGCGCGAGATATCGAACTCGCGGCAAAGCACCGCCATCTTCTCGCCGTCCAGCAGCCGGGCAATGAACTTCAGCCGCTCTTCCATGACGTTACACTCCTTCCAAGGCACCTTGCTCTCCTTGCAAAGGGCCGAAAGTGTAACCATGTCTCCGGAATGAACTGTCACCCTCTCTCGGGAAGGGCAGATCGCCGCCACGAGCAGACATGTCCGGCTACGTCGGACTGAGCTGATCTCGTCTTAACGGGAAGCCCGCCGGCTCGGCGGGAGCGCCCGGACGGGCAGTAACGGCCTACATGGAAAGCGTGCGGACGCGGTAGCTTGCCTGAGCCCGGGCCGTACGAGTGATGCCCCCATCTCCCGTCGACCACACCGCGTCCAATCCCGAACATAGCGGGGGCAAGCGTCAAGAGCAAGATACATGGGGTTACATGTCACTGTTACTTGGAGAGGGCTGAGGTCGGTTGCTGGTTGGTGTAGAGCGAGGTGGCCACACGACGAACCTAGGTGATCTCGTAATAGAAATCGCAGATCAGATCAGCAACCTTCACAGCTTCGAAGTCAGTCATGTGCGCCGCGTTCTCAACGGCGACCGTTTCCAAGTCATCCTGATCAATCGCCAGAAGGTCCAGCAATTTTGCAAATTTGATTTTGAGTTCGCGGTCGCCGTCGAATTCATCGATCGTGACGTTCAGGATGTTTACGTTTGCCTCAATCAGCCTCGCCTGAATGCTGTCCGTGGAGGCTGCTAACGACCGGATCGCAGTGAAGAAGTGTTCACGAGCATTGGTATATTTGACGTCCACTTTGGCACCTCTGTCGGTAAAAACCGCGCCCTGGACGCGGGGGCGCGAGCCACGACTTACGCGCTCCCGAAGGCCGGAGTCAACAAGTTCAGCGCTGCTGATGGAATGCGCGATGTCAACCAAGACATGAAGCTTAGTCTAGATGATCTGCGCAGGAAATTGTCCGGCGAAAGGTGGCGGGCTCATTTTTTGAAGATCAGCGGAACCTGCTAATTCAAGGCTGGTTCCCATGGCGGCAGCGCCTCCGCGCGCTGCTGGTCGAGCCAACCCTCGGCCGGGCCCGCATCGTCCCCAAGCGTGCGGGCCCACCTCTGATGGAACATCAGGCAATGCTAATGGCTTGCAGGGACCGCCCGTCCCGGCACGTCCTCTTTTGGACACGCCCGCTGCTGCCGTGAATGGGGTAGCGGGTTCCGACTGGCCAACAATCGTGCTAAATGGGCGATGAAAAAGCCCGCCCAGCGTTCGTTGTCTACGCACCGCCCCTGATCGGCCTTCCGTTCCTGGCTGTGATACTGGCCGCTGATGGGACGACCACAGCAACGCCCTTTGACACCGCAGATGAAGCAGCCGACCACATCAAGTTGATGGCCCATAAACAAGGACCGGGATCGCTTCGCCACTAGCCAAAGGCGCTCAGTCGAACAAGTCGGCGAATCATCCATCAGCAATATCTAACATTTTCCTTTTGGGGAGGCCGGGTGTACGTTGGCTACCGCGGGGTGATCCTAGGGACCTACACTGCCCGCTGCCGAGAGGTGGCGGGCTTTTTTGTTTGTGTTCGGAACACGGATTTCCAACGCGAGTTGGAACGCTGTCGCCTTCCGTGGAGGCGGTGATGGTCACGTCGCAACGGACGCGTCGTCGGTCACGTCGCAGGTCAGCATGGTCACGCCGGCGGGTTGCCGGGAGGCCGTGCGACGGCTGGTTCCGAAGACGCGAAAGCCGGCGCCTAGCAAGGCGTCGGCGGTAGCGCGCCCGATACCCGATGATGCCCCTGTCACCAAGGCGACGCCGGGATTGGTCTTGTTCATGGAAATCATATCCTTCTTTGCGTTGGATCGGATTGGGAAAAGCATGAGAGGCCGTGGCAAAGGGCGTTGGTCATGGCTACGTCTGGCCACCGGTTAGTTCCAGCGTCTGAACAGGGCGCTGGCATTCACGCCGCCAAAGCCGAAGCCATTGGAGATCGCGTACTCCATCTCCATGGGCCGGGGTGCGTTGGCGACGAAGTCGATTCCGTCGCCGGCCGCATCGGCCTGGCCCAGGTTGAGGGTTGGCGGGGCGACCTGATCCCTGAGCGCCAGGATTGCGAAGATCGCACCAAGCCCACCGGCCGCTCCGAGCAAATGTCCGGTCGCCGACTTCGTGGCACTGACAGCTATCGCGAAATCGCGCCCGAACACGCTCTTGATCGCTTCGATCTCACCCAGGTCGCCGACAGACGTTGAGGTCGCATGCGCATTGAGATGACGAACCTCGCGTGGCGAAATCCCTGCCTGGGCAATCGCGATCTGCATGGCCCGGCGCGCGCCGTCGCCGTCCTCTGGCCCGGAGGTGACGTGGTGGGTCGTTGGCGGTAGAGACCGTGCGACAGGGCAGCGACTGACTTCGGTCTTGCGCCAACCCGTCACTCGTCAACACGGATTGAAGAGATGCGAGGCGTGGAAAAGGATCGCAAGAAATCGCGCCTGCTATGTTCGCAGTTTGCGAATCAGCCGATATGCCGCACAAAGATGCCAGCCAATACGAGCCGGGATGGTGATCTGACGCAATGTGCAGGTCGCAAGAGGATGAGCCGTGACGCAGAAGGGGATCACTCTCAAAGACGTGGCTGCCGCAGCCAACGTATCGCGCGCGACAGCTGCTCGGGCGCTCAACAGCTATGGCTACGTTGGTGACGAGACGGCGCTGCGCGTGTTGGCGGCGGCGGAAAGACTGGGCTATCGGGCGAACCTCGTTGCCCAGGCCCTGCGCAGTGGACAGTTGCCGATCGTCGGCTTCGTGCCGGGCGACATACAGAACCCTTTCTTCGCCCGAATCGCTCACGACATCGAGGTGGAACTGCGCAAGCACCGCCATAATCTCCTTATCGCCAGCAGCGAGGAGAATGTAGAACAGGAAAAAGAATTGCTTGAGAGCCTGCGCTCGCTCAGCATTCGTGGCTTCATCCTTGCCCCAACGTCTGCGACCGACAGCGAGCACATCGTGCAACTGGCACGCGAAGGCGCACCGATCGTGCTCATCGACCGCGTGGTAAAGGATCTGCAATGCGACAGCGTCGTCGTCGACAACGAGGGCGGGGCGCGCGAGGCAGTGGACTATCTCGTTAGCAATGGTCACGACCGAATCGGTCTTCTGCGCGACGAGTCACGCATCTTCACGGCACAGGAGCGCCTGGCTGGCTACCAAAACTCACTCCAGTCGCATGGGATCGCAATCGATGAAGCGCTCATCGGCATATCGCGCTCGACCGTCGAGCATGCCATCGAAGCCACGATCCGCATGTTCAGCCGGCGCAATCGTCCAACCGCACTGTTCACGGTTGACAGCCTCATGACGCAAGGCGCGCTTCTTGGCCTGCGTTCAATGGGGCTCTCGATTCCCCATGATGTGTCGGTGGTTGGATTCGATGACTTCAATCTCGCCACCTTCACCGATCCGCAGATAACGGTCGTGGCGCAACCCATCTCAGAGATCGGACCGCTCGCTGCCAGATACCTGCTGGAGCGGCTGGCCGGCAAAAAGATTGCACCGCGGCGTACCCGATTTCAGACTCGCTTGATCGTGCGCGGATCGGTTGCCCGGCGTACCATGCGCTAATCGGCGATTCCTCATTTCCGGAAAATTTCGTCTCAAGGACTTGCCATTGGCGAAATTGCGTGCCCATTATTGCTTGTGAGATCGATCTCACAACGGAAAAACGAATTGGACGGCACACCGATGCCTGAAGCGAGGCAGAGGCCTGTCGCATGCGAATACAAGGAAAACGTCATGCTGAACTTCGATAGGGACCGCTTCGTACAGATCCAAAGCGGGGCCGTCGCCGTCGCAGGTGAGGTCCGCTCACTGATGCGCACACTGCGGGCGGACGGCGTCGAGCGGCTGTTTTTCATGGGCACCGGCGGCGTGCAGCTTCTAACCTTGCCAGCGATCGAGCTGGCGCAGCGCTGTTCCACATTCCCGGTGAGCGGTGCCTATCCGGCGCAGGTCGTGATCGATCCGCCCGCCGGTCTCGACAGCAAGGCCGTGGTGGTCATCCCGTCCTTGTCGGGCACGACCAAGGAAGGCGTCGAGCTCATGGCCTTCCTGAAAAAACGCGGCGTGCGCACGATCTCGCTTACCGGCCATTCGGATACGCCGATCGCGCGGGAGGCTGACCACAATTTCACGAACTTCGCCGAAGACGACACCTCGTCGGAATCCTTCTACCTTCAGACGCTGCTGATCGTCCTGGCCCTGCTGGAAGAGCGCGGCGAATACGATGATTTTGATGGCACTGTCGCCGAACTCAAACTGCTGCCGGACCTGCTTGCCGACGCCAAGGCTGCCTTTGAGGACAAGGCGGCCGAACTGGCCCAGACGATCAAGGACGACACCTATCACATCTTCACCGGCGCCGGCTCGGTGTGGCCGCAGGCACACTATTACGGCATGTGCATCCTCGAAGAGATGCAGTGGATTCGCACCCGCCCGGTGCACGCCGCCGACTTCTTCCACGGTACGCTCGAGCTGGTCGAGCCGGGCGTCAGCGTTTTCGTGTTCAAGGGCGAGGATGCCCTTCGGCCCTTGACCGACCGGGTCGAGAACTTCGCCAGGCGTTACACGGACCGCGTTCGCACGCTGGATGCGGCCTCGGTCAAGTTGCCGGGCATCTCCGCAAAAGTCCGCGGCATGATCTCGCCGGTTCTGCTCGCCACCTTGCTCGAGCGGCTGAGCGCCCATCTCGAGGTGCTGCGCAACCACCCGCTGACCACCCGTCGCTACTACAAACGCGTTGAATATTGATCCCTCTCACCTCTGAAGGAGCTATCTATGAAACGTTCGCTGCAAGTCGTGGCGGTCACGGTGGCCGCTGTATCATCATTGGGATTGTCGATAGGCGGCAGTTCCGCCGCTTCGCCGGTTGTCGCGGCCGACCCCACCGCCAAGGTGGAATACACCGGCACGCTGTCGGTCCTGACCAAGTTCGGGCTGCAACAGCTGTCACCCTATTTCGTCAACCTGGCGCAGGCCTTTCAAAAGCTCCATCCGGATGTGAAGGTCGAACTTATCCAGGAGAGCGACGACAGCGTGAAGGGCAAGACCAAGACGCTGGTCGCTTCCAACTCGCTGCCCGATATCTATTTCTCCTGGACAGGCAGCTGGGGCGGCAATTTCGTGCGCGGCAATCGCGCCGTTGATCTCACGCCCGTCATTGGTCCCGATACCGAGTGGGGCAAGTCGCTGTCTGCGGCCGCCGTCAAGGCGTTCGAATACAACGGCAGGTTCTATGGCATTCCGCTTTACCAGGACGCCAAGTTCATGGGCTACAACAAGCAGATCTTCGCCAAGCTCGGCCTCAAGGCACCCGCCACTTTCGAGGAATTGCTGACCAACTGCGACGCCATCCGCAAATCCGGCGCGACACCGATCTCCTTCGGCAACAAGGAGGCCTGGCCGGCAATACACTTTGCAGGCCAGCTGCTCGCCTACAACGTGCCGCAGGCAACGCTGGAACGGGACTTCGATCCGGCCACCGCCCAATACAGCGATCCGGGCTATATCGCAGCACTCAAGCAGTTCAGCCAGCTTGTCGAGCGCTGCACCGATGGCGCCGGCGTCAACGGCACATCCTATGCCTCGGCTCTCCAGGCCTTCACCAACGCGCAGTCGGCCATGTACTACCAGGAGATCATCGAGTTCGATCAGGCCGCCACGCCGGAGTCAGCGTTAAAGCCCGCCGATTTCGGATTCTTCCGGCTGCCGGTGGCCGGCGGCGCCAAGGGTGACCCCAAGTCTATCGAGGGCGCGCCGGAGGGCTACATGATCAATGCGGCGTCGAAGAACATCCCGCTGGCGATCGAATTCATGAAGTTCGTGACCTCGAAGGAAAACGCGCAGGTGCTTTCCGCGCCACCCTATGGCCAGCCGAGCGCCACCATCGGCGGCGCCTCGGAATCGAACATGAGCGCGGCTGTGGTCGACGGCCTCAAGGATATCAACGCCGCCTCATACCTCATGCCCTGGCTGGATACGGCCAACCCACCGCGCGTCGCCGCCGTCTGGCTGTCCAGCCTGCAGGCGCTGGCGGGCGGCTCGATGACGCCCGAGCAAGTGATGGACGAGGTGCGCAAAGCCGCATCCGCGGCCAAATAAAGCAAACCATGTCAAGGGCCTGGGACACAGTGGACACCGGCGCCGAGATTGGCGGCGTCGCCAGGCCGCAACGGCCAAAGAGCCGGCGGGCGCGCTTCGCCAATCTGTTGTCGTTGCGGTGGGCCGCGATTGCGCTCATCCTCATCGGCTGGTTCGTCTACTATCCCATCGTCGACAATTTCATCGTCAGCACCACCGACCAGGACATCTACACCGGCGAGGTCACCAGTGTCGGCCTCGCCAATTACGACCGGCTGCTGCATGACCCGGTCGTGTTGCTGGCGCTGTGGAACAACTGCCTCTACGCCATCATCTCCGTCATCTTCCAGGTCTTCGGCGCGTTCCTGCTGGCGGCCATCATCGAGGACCTGAAAAGCGATGGCTGGCGCCGCCTTTGGCGCGCGGTGTATTTCGTGCCGTCGGCCATCTCGATCACGGTGACCGGCCTGGTGTTTTATTTCATCTACCAGCCGCAGATCGGCTTGCTGGATGCAGCCCTCAGCCGTGTTGGTCTCAGCCAGCTCGTCATGCCCTGGCTCGGCAATGAGCACACCGCCATCTATGCCATCATTGCCATGAGCCAATGGCAGGGTTTTGGCTATTCGACGCTGCTGTTTGCCATTGCCATCCAGAAGATCCCGCGCGACCTCTACGACGCCGCGACGATCGACGGCGCCGGTCCGCTTCGCCGCCTGTGGAGCATCACCTTTCCGCTGACCCGGGAAATGACGGGATTGATGATCATCGTCACCATCACCGGCGCGTTCCAGGTGTTCAACGAGGTCATGGTGATGACCGCGGGCGGGCCCAACAACAGCAGCCAGGTGCTGGGCACGTGGCTCTACCAGAAGGCTTTTATCGAGGACAATTTCGGCTATGGCGCGGCGATTGCCGCCGTCATCTTCATGTTGACCATGCTCACAGGTGCGGCACAGCTCTGGTACACCAAGCGCCGCCGGGTGCAGCTATGAGCGCAACGATCGCAGCCGGTCGCGGCCGACACGTCAATGTGTGGTCGGTCATCGCCAGGACATTGCTCTATTCGTTCCTGGTCTGCCTCGGTGTCGTTGTCATCTATCCGCTGATCTGGATGGCGCTGAGCGGCTTCAAGGACAATGCGCAGATCTTTGGCGATCCCTTCTCCCTGCCCACCCATTGGGCGTGGAACAACTACGTGCAGGCGTGGAACCAGGGCGTGCGTGGCTATGTAACAGTCTCGGTGCTGGTGACCGTCGCTTCGGCCATATGCACCGTGCTGATCAGCGCCTGGACGGCCTTCGGCCTGACCCGCACGAAGATGCCGGCAAAGCCGCTGGTTATCGCCATCGTTCTTGGCGGGCTGATGCTGAGCCCCACGGTGGCGATCATTCCACTGGTGAAGATGTTGCAGGCGCTCGGTCTCTACAACACCTACTGGGCGCTGATCATTCTCTACACGGCGTTCCGGGTGCCGTTCACCACCTTCCTCATCCGCGCCTACATGCTGGATCTGCCTGAAGACATCGACGAGGCGGCGACGATGGATGGCGCCAGCGAGGGTCAGATCTTCTGGCGCATCACCTTGCCGCTGTGCCGGCCGATCATCATCTCCTGCGTCATCCTGCACGTCCTGTTCGCCTGGAACGAATATCTCTTCGCCATGATCTTCACGAGCGGCTCGGATGTGCAGACGCTGCCGGTTGGACTGACGTCGATCATGGCAACCCACGGGACCAATTACGCCGTGGTGTTCGCGGCCATGACGATCTCGGCCCTGCCTATCGTGATCGTGTTCTTTGCCGCGCAACGCTACTTCATCCGTGGCCTGGCCGAAGGCATCGGCAAATAACAATTCCCGAAAGGAGCCTTCATGCCGCAGCTCGCTGCCCACCAGCTGATCGGAGCCAATTTCAGCTTTCAGCACATCCCCTTCGATGAGGTCGCCAGGACGATCCGCGACTTTGGCATGCGCGAGATCGAGCTGTGGGGGATTGCCCCGCATCTGGACCTGTTCCATGCTACGGGCGCTCGTGTCGAATCCGTTCGCCGGGTGCTTGCCGACAACGAGCTGTCGGCCTGGTGCTTCACCCCAGAGCAGGTGTTGTACCCAATCAAAATCGCCTCCGGCGACGCCGCACTGCGCCAGGACAGCATCGAGCGGTTTTGCCGTGCAGCCGAAATCTGCGCGGCGCTTGGCGCCCGCTATCTCTTCCTGACGCCTGGCCGGGGCTACGAGAGCCAACCCCGGCAACCGGCATGGGACCGCGCGGTCGACGCGATCGGCGAGATCGCCCGGCGTGCCGCCGCAAACGGGGTGCGCTGCCTGCTCGAGCCGTTGCAGCGGTTCGAGAGCAACCTCGTCAATGATGCGGCGGGCCTGCGCCAAATGCTGGATGAGGTGGGCGCCGGCAACGTCGATGTCGTGCTCGACACTGTCGCCATGGCCACGGCCGGCGACACCGTGGCCGGCTATGTTGACCTGTTCGGCTCGCGGCTGGCGCATGTTCATCTGGTCGATGGCACGCCAGGCGGGCATCTGGTGTGGGGGGAGGGCACGCTGCCGCTCGGCCATTATGTCAGCGAACTCGCGCGCCTCGGCTATGCCGGAAAGTTCACCTTCGAGCCGTTCGGCAACGGCTCCTACGCGCTCGATCCGATAAAAGCCTGGACACGCTGCCTTGGCGCCATCGCGCCTTATCTCGATCGCGCAACGGTGCCGGCATGACGTCGAAGAAGCTTGTCGCCGTCGGGGACAATTGCCTCGATGTCTATTTGACCAACAACTTGATGACGGTGGGCGGCAACGCCTTGAATGTTGCGGCGCAATGGCGGCGCAACGGCTGGTCCGCGCGCTATTTCGGGGCCGTCGGGAACGATCCCGAAGGCGACGTGGTGCTTGCCGAGCTGGCAGGTGCCGGCCTATCGCGGGACGATGTCGAACGGCGTCCCGGCGATACGGCCGTCACCTTGCTGCGCGATGAATGCGGCGACCGGAAGTTCCTGCACGAATCCTTCGGTGTCGGCGAAAACTACATGCCGGCGCCCGCCCACTATGCGGTCATCGCCGCGGCCGACTGGGTGCATCTCGGCACCAACGCCAACAAGCACCTTGTCCAGCGACTGGTGGCGGATCATGTGCCGTTCAGCATTGATCTATCGACCGCCCATCTGGCGCTGCCCCTCAACGGCGTCCCGCTTTTGTTTGCGTCCGGCTCGGACGATGTCGATGTTTCCATAGAGCCATCGCTCGGGGCGCTCAGGGCTGCCGGCGCAAGGCAGGTGGTTTTGACCTGTGGCCGCCGCGGCTCCTACTTCGACGACGGCACGAATGTCGTGCATGCGCCGGCAACACTTGTCGATGTCGTGGATACGTGTGGCGCCGGCGACAGTTTCATTGCCAGTTTCCTCGCAGGCTTCCGTTTCGGCGGCCTTGGCGCCTTGGAGGCACTGCACAGCGCGTCGATCGCCGCGGCGCAGACCTGCACCCATCTTGGCGGGTTTCCCCAGACACCGCGTGCCATACCCGATTGGCTGCCGGCCAAATATGCCAGCTTCATTGTCGATGCGCAGGGAGCCCAAGCGTGAGTACACTTCGTTTGCGGCAGCCTGCGGTCGCGCTTGCATCTGACCGGTCGTTTTGGCTGCAGGACATTGCCGCCGCCCCTGCGACCGAGCCATTGCGAGGCCACGAGCGCGCCGACGTGGTGATCGTCGGTGGCGGCTATACCGGTCTGTGGACGGCGCTGCGGATCCTTGAACTGGCGCCGCAAACGCGGGTGATCATCCTTGAAGCCGATCTCTGCGGATCGGGGGCCTCGGGGCGCAACGGCGGTCAGGTCCATTCATGGTTCGCCGAAATCGACCAGATCAGTGCGGTCGTCGGTCTCGAGGAAGCGCGCCAGCTCTGCGCCGACACGGTGGCATCGATCGCGGAGCTGAAGGCGCTGCAGCAAAATGGCACCATAGACATGGACCTGAGGCTGGACGGATGGCTGTGGACCGCAAGCTCCATTGCGCAGGAAGGCGCCTGGGAGAACGCCGTCGCCTTGACGGCGGCTGTTGCAGAAAACCGTTTCAGGCCGCTGACAGCCGAGGACATTCAACGCCGCACCGGTTCATCGGCCTCCTATGTCGGCGTCGTCGAGACCACCGCCGGCACGGTCCATCCCGCCAAACTTGCCATCGGATTGCGCAAGCTGGCACTGGCACGCGGCGTCATCATCCACGAGCGCAGCCCGGTCCTCGCCATCGAACCCGGCACGACATGCACCGTGCGCACGGCGCATGGCGCGGTACGGGCTGACAAGATCGTGCTTGCCGCCAACGCCTGGCTTTCGGCGCTGCCGGAACTGCGGCGACATCTTTATGTCGTCGCCAGCGAGGTGATTGCCACTGCCGCCGTCCCCGAACTGCTCGACAGCATCGGCTGGCGCGACGGTGCCTCGATCTGCGATTCCCAGGCCCAGGTGCTCTACTACCAGCGCACCGTCGGGGGCAGGGTGGTCTTCGGTCGTGGCAGCGGCAACGTCGCCTTCAGTGGAAATTTCGGCGCCAGCTTCAACCGCAGCCCCGAGCACGGCCGCGACAATATGCGAGAGCTGCATCGGGTCTACCCCTCGCTGCGCGGTGTGGCGATCGAATATGACTGGTCGGGGCCGATCGACTGCGTGCCTGAACACGTTCCTGTCTTCGATCACCTGCGCGATCATCCCAACATTTTCTACGGCATGGGATTCAACGGCACCGGCATCGCGCAGACGCCGATCGCCGGACGCATTCTGGCCAGCCTCGTGCTCGAGCGAAAGGATCGCTGGAGCGCAAGCGGTCTGGTCGGCATCGAGCGGCGCATGTCGCTGCCGCCCGAGCCTTTGCGTTATCTCGGCGCCAGACTTGTCCGCGCCGCGGTGCGCCACAAAAACGAGGCCGAGATCGGCAACCGCAAGGCGGGCAGGATCACCAATCTTTTGGCGGCACTGAAGCCAGGCAGGCGCAAGAAGTAGCCGGGGCATCTGGCTCATCGTCACGCAATCGAGGGGAGCACAATGGCAGATCTGAGCCTCCGGCAAATCAGGAAATCATACGGCAATCTGCACATTCTCCACGGCATCGACCTCGATATTAAGTCGGGCGAGTTCATCGTCTTCGTCGGCCCGTCGGGCTGCGGCAAGTCGACATTGCTGAGGTCGATCGCCGGGCTCGAGGAAATCACCTCCGGCGAGCTCAGAATAGCCGGCGAAGTGGTGAACGACGTGCCGCCGTCGAAGCGCGGCATCGCCATGGTGTTCCAGTCCTACGCGCTCTACCCGCACATGACCGTCTATGACAACATGGCGTTCTCGATGAAGATCGGCAAAGAGAACAAGGCCGAGATCGACCGCCGTGTGCGTCAGGCCGCCGAGATCCTGCAATTGACCAAATATCTCGACCGCCTGCCCAAGGCGATGTCAGGCGGCCAGCGCCAGCGCGTCGCCATCGGCCGCGCCATCGTGCGCAATCCGAAGGTGTTCCTGTTCGACGAGCCGCTTTCGAACCTCGACGCCGCGCTGCGCGTCGCCACCCGCATCGAAATCGCCAAGCTCAAGGAATCGATGCCCAACACGACCATGATCTACGTCACCCACGATCAGGTCGAGGCGATGACGCTGGCCGACCGCATCGTGGTGCTCAAGGACGGCCATATCGAGCAGGTCGGCACGCCGATGGATCTCTACAAGAAGCCCGGCAATCTGTTCGTTGCCCAGTTCATTGGCTCGCCGGCCATGAACATCCTGCCCGCGACCATCGAAAAGACCGGCAATCCGACCGTCGTCAGCCATGTCGGCGGACGCAAGGCAACCGTACCGATCGCAACGCCTGCTTCGGCGAAGGGTGCTGCGGTGAGCTTCGGCGTGCGGCCGGAAGACCTGATCATCGCCAGCGGCGCTGACTATCTGTTCGAGGGGACGGTCGACTATGTCGAGCAGCTCGGCGAGGTTCAGCTGGTCTATGTCGACACCGGTCGCGCCGACCTGCCGCTGGTGACCAAGCTGCCCGGCAATGTCGAGGTCAAGCGTGGGGCAAAGCTGCGGCTGAATGCAAACCCGGCCGATCTCCACATCTTCGATGCGGCTGGGCGTTCGCTCTTCAAACCATGAGCCGGCACGTGCCGGTCGCCATGAGGGTGGACGCAGCATTGCGAACAGGGTGTTTGCTGGGCTTGATCGATCCCATAAGTGTGAAAGCGGGAGTGCGTCGAGCTTCGCCTTGTTGCGTTCGCGTATTTCAATGGGGTCGTGTCGCCGTCAGGCCTTTGCCTGGCGCCCTTGCGGCCTTTCATTTGCGGGCGGGCCGACGGATCCACGTTCAATGATGGCGGTCGGCAAGATGAGCCGTTCGGGCGGTCGAACTTCGCCCTTCAATCGCCGGATGAGCAATTCCGCGACGCTCTTGCCAAGCGCGTAAACCGGCTGGTCGATGACGGTAATGGGCGGAGTGGTGACGCTCGTCCAGTCCGCATCATGGAAGGTGATGAGCGAAATGTCGTCGGGAACCCGCAGGCCGCGCTCGCGGATCACCTTAAAGATTTCCAGCGCAATGACGCTGTCCGAGGCAAGGATCGCCGTCGGCCGATCCGGCGCGGACAGCATCTCGCCTGCAATCCTGCGCGTTTCGGCGGGGCTTGTTGCGCCAAGGCGAACATAGCGTTCTGGCCGATCAAGTCCGGCCTCTCGGCACACGGTGAGGAAACCGTCGATGCGCTCGCGGACCGACGAGGTGTAGATCTGCCCGAGATCGCGGTAGTCATGGCCTTCGGCATCGACCGCGGTCACATAGGCGATGTTGTGGTGGCCGGCTTCCGCCAGACAGCGGGTCGCCTGCATGGCAATACCGTGATCGTCGATCGTGACGGTATCGACATCCAGATCCGGCAGCGCCCTATCCAGCAGGGCAAGCGGTCGGCCTGAGCGGTGGATATCGCGCAAATGCGCAATGTCGCGCGATTCCGATGGCGTGACGATCAGCCCGTCGACACGCTTGCCGATCAGCAACTTCACGGCTGCCTTTTCCGCCTCGATCTTTTCGCCGGAGTTGGCCAGGATGACATTGAACCCGGCTGCTTTTGCCGCGTCGCTGATGCCGCGTACCGCGAGGCTGAAGAACGGGTTCTCGATATCGCCGACAACCACCCCGATGATGCCGGAGCGGCCGGTCGTCATGCTGCGGGCGAGCTCGTTCGCACGGTAGTCCAGAGCCTTGGCCGCAGCCATGACATCGGCCCGGATCATGTCGCTGACGACGCCGTATCCGCCGAGCACGCGCGCAGCTGTCGCTTTCGACACGTTCGCTGCGCGAGCGACATCGCTGACCGTTATCGACTGGGTCTTGGGCGCGGTTTTTTTCATCGGATGAACGACTACAAGAGTTGTTGACGGAAGGTCAATCTGACGATAACGATTACCAAAGAGACCGGTCTCACGCAACAAGAGACCGGTCTCTTCTGAAAGGGCAGACCAAGAGTCATGACGACGCGGCGGATGCTGCGACGGGGTGCGGTCAGGCGCCAGATGGCGAGCCCCACGCAAATATCAATAAGAACAGACCTTCAGAGTGGAGATAAGACATGAGCAGGACAGAAATTCTCAAATCGTTGATGTCGCCGGTCAGGACCGGCGCAATGGCGCTTATGGCGATGTGCGTCGGCGCCGGGTTGGTTTCGGGAGCGGCCTCCGCGGATGACAATCCCTATGGTCTTATTGATGCGAAAGTAATCAGCGTCGGGACCATGGGCGATGCCAAACCCTACGCCTTCACCCAGGCCGATGGCACGTTCACTGGCTTCGACATCGAATTGTTCCGCAACGTCGCGAGCCGCCTTGGATTCAAGCCGGACCAGGTGATCTTCACCGGCCAGGAATTCTCGGCGCTGATGCCTTCTGTTGCCAACGAGCGCTTTGATATAGCGGTCGCGGCAATCGGCACGACGGAAGCACGCAAGAAGACCGTCGACTTTTCCGACGGGTATCTTGCAGGCTATCTCTCTGTGCTTACCGCCGACAAGGCCATCACGTCGGCGGAGGGGCTCAAGGGCAAACGCCTCGGCGTGGTGCAAGGCACGCTCCAGGAAATTTACGCGGCGAAGAACTTCGTCGGAACCGATCTCGTCAAGTTCCCCGACAACAACTCCGCCGTTTCAGCACTCAACAACGGAACCGTGGCTGCTCATTTCCTCGATTACGAGGCCGCCAAGGACTATGGCGTTCGCTATCCGAACCTGAAGGTCGCGGTCAATATACCTTCCTTTGACGCGCCGGCTGGCTTCGTCCTGCGCAAGGGCAACGACAAGCTCCGCAATGCTCTGAACTCCGCTCTTCACGCGGCCATGCAGGACGGAACCTGGAAGACGCTTTACGAGAAGTGGTTCCCCGGCTCGCCGATGCCCGACCAGTATCTCCCCAAGAAGTAAACCGCACCCGGCTGCCGGCATTTAATGCCGGCGGCCGAACCCGGGCTACCGTCCTTGATGCGGACGATGCGGATAGCGCAACCGAAAGGAGGGCGAATGAACTGGCTCGAAAACCTGCGGCGCAGTTTCCTCGACTGGCAGGCCATGGCGGACGTGCTGCCCAGCATGATCACGATCGGATTGAAGAACACCTTGATCCTCGCCGCCGCCTCGACGGTGCTGGGTGTCATTCTCGGCATGATCCTGGCGGTCATGGGCATCTCGCAATCGCGCTGGCTGCGCATTCCCGCCCGGGTCTACACGGATATTTTCCGTGGCCTGCCGGCGATCGTCACCATCCTGCTGATCGGCCAGGGATTTGCCCGCATCGGCCGTGAAATCTTCGGGCCTTCGCCCTTTCCGCTCGGCATTCTTGCGCTGAGCCTGATCGCCGGCGCCTACATCGGCGAAATCTTTCGCTCGGGCATCCAGAGCGTCGAGCGCGGGCAGATGGAGGCCTGCAGGGCGCTCAGCATGAGCTACGGCCAAGGCATGCGCCTGATCGTGATACCGCAAGGCATCCGCCGCGTCTTGCCGGCCCTGGTCAACCAGTTCATCGGCAACGTCAAGGATTCAAGCCTTGTCTACTTCCTCGGTCTGCTCGCCTCGGAGCGCGAGATTTTCCGTGTTGGTCAGGACCAGGCAGTGGTCACGGGAAACCTCTCGCCATTGCTTCTGGCCGGCGTTTTCTATCTCGTCATCACTGTGCCGTTGACCCATGTGGTCAACTACATCGACAACTCGCTGCGAGCCGGAAAGCAAAAGGCTGCCCTCGTCATCAGCGGCCTTGCCGAAGTGAGCGAACTGGAGGGCACCACCGGCAGTGCACCTTCGCGGGCCGGCCCTGATGCCGGCTCCGCGCTGCCCCGCTTCAAGGGCGGCAGTCTTGCCATCACCGATCTCGACATGGCCTACGGCGATCTCGATGTTCTCAAAGGCGTCAGCCTGGCAGTCAAGCCTGGCACGGTCACATGCGTGATTGGCCCATCAGGTTCGGGCAAGTCGACCCTGCTGCGCTGTCTCAACCGCCTGGTCGAGCCCAAGGGTGGTGAGGTGTTGCTCGATGGCGCGAGCATCCTGGCGATGAAGCCCGAGAGACTGCGCCGGCGTGTCGGCATGGTTTTCCAGCAGTTCAACCTGTTTCCCGACCACACAGCCCTGGAAAACGTCATGCTGTCGCTGACCAAGGTCAAGGGCCTTCCGGTGC